>JAQSDT010000738.1 GCA_029946075.1 bacterium
CGATCTGTTCGGAAAAGCGTAGCCACTTTTCCGGATCGTGCGCTACAGCGACGAGGACGTGACGATGTGCAGCCGCAGCCATTCCGACGGCGGCACATCGGTCTGACGCTTCTGCTCGGAGTTCCTGTCGACGATGTCGAGCAGTTCCGGCTCCACGCCCATCTCACGCAAATAGCGGCGGAACTGTTCGTTGAACAGCGTGGTCAGGCCTTGCCGCCGCTCGTCCGAAACATTGGGGGCCACGCGGTTCCTGATCGCCATGCCGCTCAGGATCATCCTGGTGCCGGCGGGCAGGGTGCGGTGGACGCCGCCGGCCAGCGTCAGCACGCAGGCGAGATCGCAGAGATTGTCGTTCAGGGTCACCTTCGCCTCGAGCGGGCCGCCCGGGCGTTTCAACGCGAAGCAATCCACCTCGCTCCTGCCGTGGCACACCTCGACGTCGGTGGTGCCCGCCGTGGTGTCGATACCGCGGTCGCGCAAAATGCGGCCGAGGCTGGTCGCGACGTTCAGATTGGCTTCGCCCCAGGCGTGGATGATGACGGGGAGCTTTTTGCCGGCCTGACGGTCGAGGATCGCGATCAGTCGCTTGTGCGTGTCCCACTGCACGGTGCCTTCGGCAGCAATCCATTCCGAGCAGCCCCGGCCGCAGGCGTCGTCGGCGCCGCGCGCAACGTAGAAAATCATGGCGTCGACGGGCGAGCCGATGCCGCCGATCGCCGGGCGGCGCGGGTCCTGCGCCTGCGCGCCGCCGGCTGCTACAAACAAGATGAATGCGCCGAAAACGATCCTGCGCAGGAACGAAGCACGCATGCCCAATACTCCCGGCACGTCAGCGGCTGAAATACTCCACCAGCGCAACGCATTCGGCAAGCGGGGATGCGGGGGAGCCGGTCAAACCCCGATATTGTCGATCAGCCGGGTCTTGCCGAGCTTGGCCGCGACGAGGATTCGGAGCGGGCCATCCTTGATGGAGGAGACCGGCGCCAGCGTCTCGGCGTGCCGTGCCTCGAAATAGTCGAGCGCGAAGCCGGCGCCGGTGACGAGTTCCCGTCCGGCGGCCATCGCGCTCTCGAAGGCGTCGCCCGCCTTGAGCCTGCGGGCGCTCTCTTTCATGGCGCGGTAAAGCGTGATCGCGGTCTGTCGTTCGTCGGGCGAGAGGTAGACGTTGCGTGACGACATCGCGAGACCATCGCGTTCCCGCACCGTGCGCGAGCCGACCACCCGGACGCCGAGATCTAGATCGCGGGCCATCTGCGTCACCACCCGCAGCTGCTGAAAGTCCTTTTCGCCGAAGATCGCAACATCGGGCCGGACTTGCGTGAACAGCTTGCCGACGACGGTGGCGACGCCGCCGAAGAAATGCGGCCGGAAACGATCTTCGAGGCCCGCGACCGCCGGCCCTTCGGGCACGATCCGCGTCGCAAAACCGTCCGGATACATCGCCTTGACGTCCGGGTTCCAGATCAGGTCGACCTTCTCGGCGGCGAGTTTGGCAATGTCGGCCTTCCAGGTACGCGGGTACGAACCGAAATCTTCCGTCGGCGCGAACTGGGTCGGATTGACGAAGATCGAGACGATGACTTTCTGTGCGCGGCGTTTGGCCAGCCGAACCAGCGACACATGCCCGTCATGGAGCGCTCCCATGGTCGGCACCAGTGCGACCGCGGCCTTTCGGGCGCGCAAGCCGTCGACGGCGCGGCGGAGTGCGGGAACGGTGCGGACGACCATGGGGCTTCGCGACATCTGGGCTCGATCTTCTGCAGTTAACGACGGGGTGAAAGGGCAGCGCGCCCCACGCCGGACAGCCGGCGGCCGACCATATAAGGCCGGAACATTGCCGCCAAGGTAACCAGGGGATGGCCGCCATGCGGCGAGCCCGAAGCGATATCGCCGCCGGCGTCAACGGCGATCGGATTCATCATTAAGGCAGCCAGAGCGAACGCTTCGAAAGCGCGGTCGCGCATTTCGCTTGACCGCAGGCGCGCGTGATTTGAAGATAAACGGCGAGGGTTGAGTCATGTTGGTGCAGGCGAGTCAGGGGCAGTCCGGTTCGGCGCATGTCGTCGTGCTGGGTAACGAGAAGGGCGGGTCGGGGAAGTCCACCACCGCCCTGCATATCGCCGTCGCCCTGATGAAGGCCGGACAGCGCGTCGCCACCATCGATCTCGACTGCCGCCAGCAGAGCTTCACCCGCTACATCGCCAACCGCAGCGCATGGGCGCGCCGCACCGGCCTCGGCCTCGAAATCCCCGTGCATTTCTGCATCAAGCTCGGCGAGACGATGCAGATCGCCGACAACGAGAATTCCGAGTTCCAGCAATTCATGGAAGCGGTTGCCAAGGTCGAGCGTTCGTTCGACTTCATCGTCATCGATACGCCGGGATCGGACTCCTATCTGATGCGGCTGGCGCATTCGATGGCCGACACGCTGGTGACGCCGATCAACGACAGCTTCCTCGATTTCGACGTGCTCGGCACCGTCGATCCCGCCACCTATTCGGTGACCGGCGAGAGTCATTACGCGGAGATGGTGCGCGACAGCCGGCGCGGGCGCCGCCAGCTCGACGGCGCGTCGACCGACTGGATCGTGGTGCGCAACCGCCTGTCGATGATCGGTTCGCGCAACAAGCAGCTCGTTGCCGACAGCCTGAAGGACCTTTCGCTGCGGCTCGGCTTCCGTTCGATCGACGGTTTCGCCGAGCGCGTGGTCTACCGCGAATTCTTTCCGCGCGGCCTGACCGCGCTCGACGATATCGACGAGGCGACGCTCGGCACGCGGCCGAGCCTCGGCCATGTCACGGCGCGCGAGGAAGTGACGAGCCTGCTGCGGCAGTTGAAGCTGCCGCTCGACGAGCGCGGCCGCCGCCGTGCCGCCAACCGCGCCGAATGGTTCACCCAGGTCGACAAGCCGCTCGAAGTCCACGACATCATCAGCGCCTGAACGCCGACATGGCGTTTTCAAGCGAAGCGGGTTTCCGGTTCGCGTGAAGGCGCACGCTCGTGGACGTTCATCCGATCTCCGCAAGCCCTATCCATTCGGCTGGCGGAAGGCAGCTTCCATCTCGCGGCGAACGCGTACGGCGAGACCGTTTGGATCGTACTCGACGTCAGACCACTTCAGGCGCTGACCTTGCTCGATGTCGGACTTGAGCTTGACCTGGTGGGCGAGGCCGAGCGGCAGGTAGCCCTGCTTGAGCGAGGCGTCGGCAGGGGTCTGCTTGCCCCAGACGCAAAAACCACCTTCGCCATCGAGCATCTCGCCGGCCTTCAGCTTGCGCTTGGCGGTCGCGATGACGTCCGAATTGAACATGATCGGCGCGCCGGTCGGCTCGTTGCGCAGTGCGGCGGAGGCGACCGAGATGCCGAGCTCGAGCCCGATCATGTGGATCGGCCGGTACAGCGAGGCATATTTGCCGGTCTTGTCCGGCAGCATGCTATATTCGCGGAAGCATTCCTCGGTGTAGGCACTGTCGCTCTCGAACACGACATAAGTGCCCATCACCAGGCTCTGCGGCACGTCGGTGCCGTCACGGTAGACCGAGGAGGTGACCTCGGTGACACCGGATTTCTCCAGCACGCCACCGTCGGATTTCGGCTTGCAGATTTCGGCGTGCTCGAAGCGGGTGGCCGGCGGGAAGGACAGGCCGTCGCTCTGCGCATGCAGTCCGGTGGCGTTGCAGACCGCGGTCATCTCGATGCCGGACTTGGTGCCGTCGACGAACGAGTTGAACATCTTCGGATTGATCGAGTTGCGATCCTTGATCTTCATGTATTTGTCGAGAATGTCCCACACCGTGTCCGGCGTCGACTGGTGATAGGTCGGGTGATAGCGCGTGCCTTTGCCGGCGGCGACGACCTTGAAGCCCGCCGCGCGCGCCCAATCGACGTGGTCGGCGATCAGCGCCGGCTGGTCGCCCCAAGCCAGCGAATAGACCACACCTGCCTGCCTGGCCTTGCGCGCCAGGATGGGACCTGCGACCGCGTCGGCCTCGACATTGACCATCACGATATGCTTGCCGTTCTCGATCGCCTTCATCGCGAAGCGGATGCCGGCACCGGGATCGCCGGTAGCCTCGATGATCACTTCGATGGCGGGGTGAGTGATCAGCGCGTCGGCGTTGTCGGTGACAATGGTGCTGCCGTGCTTGAGCGCGTCGTCGATTGACGTTGCCGCATATTGCGCATCAGGCCAGCAGCCGAGCTTGAGTTGCGCGTGGGCGCGTGCCGTGTTGAGGTCGGCGACGCCGACCAGATGCATGCCGTCGGTCTGACGCACCTGCGACAGGAACATCAAGCCGAATTTTCCGGCCCCGATCAGGCCAATGGTGACCGGCTTTCCGGCCGCCTGCCGTTCCAGCAACATACGATGAAGGTTCATTTGGGATTCCCTGGCGTTCCTCTGGCGACGGCGGTTTGTTGCAGCCGTGAGGCCCGGTTGCGTCCGCCCGTTCGCCGGAAACGTTAGGCAGCGGGGAATCCGAGGGCAATTCAGTTTATCTGCTGCGACGATGTAGGCAGGCTAATCAATTCGCTCGCGCCAGGTGTCGCGCTCACGCCGCAGCCAGTCGAGGAAGGTGCGGGTCTTGCGGTGGCGCAGATGGCCGTGCGGGCACACGATCCACTGTGTCGAGAGCGTCAGCTCCGGCGGATTCTTCACCGGACAGACCAAGCGACCGTCACTCAATTCGCGCCAGGCCAGCAGTTCGCTCTCCAACCCGATGCCGAGGCCGTTGACCGCGGCATCGATCGCCATATGGCTGCGATCGAACAGCACGCGCTTCCATCGCCCGCTCGTTTCGACGCCGGCCTGGATGAACCAGCGGGGCCATTGCATCTGCGATTTCACCGAATGGATCAGTCGTTGCTTGAGCAGGTCTTCTGCGGAGAGACTGCCGGGCGCAAAGGACGAGGGGGCGGTGAGCGGGAGGAACCGTTCCTTGCCGAGGCTCTCGACGAACAAACCTGGCCATCCGCCTTCGCCGTGGCGGATCTCGATGTCGACGTTTTCTTTACGGAAATCGGTCGGTTCATTGGTGCCGTCGAGCCGCAATTCGATGTCCGGATTGGCGTCGACGAAGCTCGCGAGCCGCGGCAGCAGCCATTTGCTCGACACGCTCGGGGCGGCGCGCACGGTCAGCGTGGTGGCGGAACGGATGCCACGGACATGCTGCGTCACGTCGGTGATGTGCTCGATCTCGCGGCTGATCATCTCGAAATAACGCTCGCCGGCTTCGGTCAGCGTGATGTTGCGGCCGATGCGCGAGGTGAGCGCCGTGCCGAGGTGCAGTTCCAGCGACTGAATCTGCTGGCTGACCGCCGATGGCGTCACCCGCAACTCGCCCGCCGCCCGCGAAATGCTTCCCGCGCGCGCCACCGCGTGGAACACGATGATGGCGCGAAACGGAATCTGCATGCTCGAACTCTTTAGTTCAGCTAAAGTGACGGCGAATATAGTTCAATTGTCCCCTATGACCAGCGACTTAGGCCCGGCCTGCGGCGACCCGCGGCAGAGGGGGCCGAGGGGAACCAACCCCGGATTTTTACGGACCGAAAGCGTACCCCGATGCCTCCGACATCGGAACCGATGGTGTAAAAATCCATTTTCGTTAGACTTTTAGCGATCGGTCGAACCGGAGTTTCCCTGGCGGCGTCGTATAGGTCGGCGAGGCTGATTTTGGGCCGACTGAGCGGGTGCACAAGGGTTGGGTGCGACGCACAACGATCAGGCGGTCAATACACAACATTTAGCCTTTATGTCACGCCACCGTGACATATATCATCAAGAAGAGACCGGAAGAGTCTCAATCAGGATTAGCCTCTGACAGGGGGCGCGAGGAAGACAATGAAACGTGGAATTACCGTTCTGCTTTCACTCTCGGTACTGGTCACTATCGCGTATTTCACCGCGAGCAAGTGGGCCATTCGCCATGAGACGATCTCGTTCCACGACGCCTCGCGCGACAACCGCCTGGTGGCCGTCAACGTTGCCGTTCGCCGCGACAAGGAAATGCAGGCCGACGCCGGCCTGATCAAGCTGCCGGTCGCCGTGCTCAACCACGGCAATACCGTCAAGCACACCGAGTATTCGTTCCTCGCCAACGTCTTCGCTGCGCGCGGCTACCTCGTGATGAGCCCGCAGCACGATTTGCCGACCGACCCGCCGATGGTGACCAAGACCGGCGAGCTCTATGTCGGCCGTCTGCCGCAGATCCAGCGCGGCGTCGCCAACATTCATTTCGCGATTCACGAGATGAAGAAGCTGCAGCCCAATGCCGACTATGAAAAGGTGACGATGGTCGGGCATTCGATGGGCGGCGACATCACGATGTATTTTGCGCAGAATTTTCCCGACGAGATCAAGAAGGTCGTGACGCTGGACAATCTGCGCGTGCCGTTCCTGACCGAAGGCAAGTTCAAAATCCTGTCGTTCCGCTCGAAGGATACGCATTTCAAACCCGACCCCGGCGTCGTGCCGGACGACGAGCAGTGCGAGCAGGCCGGCATCACCGTCGTGAACACTGAATTCCAGCACAATGACATGCGCGACACCGGACCGGATGAGGCGAAATCCTCGATCCAGTCGATGCTCGACAAGTTCCTCGACGACGACAGCAAGAGCAAGCTGAAGCCGGTGACGACCAAGATCCCGGACATTCTCACCAGCAGCCCGGGACCGGTGCCGCTCGCTTCCAATCCGGTGAAGAACAAGGCCACCAACTGACGGCGGCGTGATCGCGGCGGAATACCGGCCGGATTGACCCGGATGCGGCGCCGACCCACATAGAGCGTGCATCCTGCTTGCGAGCGCGCATGACCGGCGATCCCATCAAACCGAAATCCGCAGGCGACGTCGCGCAATCGCGCGGCGGATCGTTGCCGGAGGGGCGTGCTTCCACGGCCGACGACATCGCGGCCTTTGTCGCCAGGGCGCGCGCGATGTCGCCGCACGCCGCGGGCGCGCGGGGCAGGCTGGTGTTCGCACTCGACGCCACCATGAGCCGGCAGCCGACCTGGGACATGGCCTGCGCGCTGCAGGCCGACATGTTTCGCGAGGCGGCCTCGCTCGGCAGCCTCGACATCCGCCTCGTCTATTACCGCGGCCTGAACGAGTGCCGCGCCACCGGCTGGATTTCCGACTCCGCGCGTCTGGCGACGCTGATGAGCAAGATCGACTGCCAGGGCGGCAACACCCAGATCGGCAAGGTGCTGTCGGAATCGCGCCGCGAAGCGGTGGAGTCCGGCGTGCGTGCGGTCGTGTTCGTCGGCGACGCCATGGAAGAGTCGGTCGACGACCTCTGCGCCAAAGCCGGTGAACTCGGCCTGCTCAAGGTGCCGGTGTTCATGTTCCAGGAAGGCCACGACACCGATGCCGAGCGCGCGTTCCGCGAGATCGCGCGGCTGACCGGCGGCGCGTGGTGCCGGTTCGATCCCGGCTCAGCCGGGCAATTACGCGACCTGCTGCGCGCCGCCGCGGCCTATGCCGCAGGAGGCCGCGAGGCGCTGCTGCGGCTGTCGAAGACGGCCGGCGGCGCGGCGCAGCTGATTGGCCAGATGAAGTGATCACAGCTTCGGTTTCCGGCACGGCGAGCGCCATGCATTTCGGCACTGAAGCCGCTATATTGTGCCCATGCCAACCCTGATTGCCGGCGTCGTCGCCGTTGTCGTACTTTATATGCTGCTGCAGATGTTCCGGGCCGCCAACCCGGTCATCCTTGCGCGCACGATCAAGATCGTGGGCGGCGTACTGGCGCTGGCGGTGGCGGCCTTCACCGGCCTGCGCGGCGAACTGGCGGTGGCGATCCCGCTCGGCATTTTCGGCGCCGGCCTGCTCGGCTGGTCGCCGTTCGGGCCGGGCGGTTTCAGCAATATCGGCGGGATGTTCGGTGGCGGCGCGCAGCGTTCGACCGGGCAGGCCTCGCGCGTCCGCTCGCATTATCTGGACATGAGCCTCGACCACGACAGCGGGGCATTGTCGGGGACGATCGTCGAGGGGCCGCATGCCGGCCGTTCGCTCGACGCATTCGACCTGCCGCAGCTGTTGGCGATGGCGGCAGGCTTCGACGCCGAGAGCGTGGCGTTACTTGAAAGCTATCTGGACCGCCGGTTTCCCGCCTGGCGTCAGCACGCGCAGGGAGATGCGGCAGGGGGGCAGCGCCGCACGGCGGCGACCGGCAAAATGACGGACGAGGAGGCCTATCAGATCCTTGGCCTGCAGCCGGGCGCGGGGCGTGACGACATCAGCCGGGCGCACCGCGCCCTGATGAAGAAACTGCATCCCGACCAGGGGGGCTCGACGTACCTCGCTGCCCGCGTAAACGAGGCCAAGGATACTCTTCTTCGCACGCATCTCTAGCTAACTCCGGCTCACGCTACCAAACGCTACAAACCGCGAGTTGCTTCTGCTTCGGTCTCTGACTGACGCCCCGTATCGCCCGCCGTTGCCCGGCGTGGTCGATCGTCCCTTACAGGAAAACTTAACCGTAAATTCTTGACGAGAAGTTTGCGTGGCGGCCGTTCGTGCGCAATTCCGCAAGTCGCGGTCCCGACTGTGGGGCTAAAACGACAAAGCCGGCGCTTGCGGCGCCGGCTTTGCGATTTCGAGCCGATGTCAGATCAGTTGCGAACGGTGATGCAGGAGACGTCGGCGCGCTTGAGGGTGCGGCATACCGCTTCGGCCTGGTCGCGCTCCAGACCGGCGAAGCGGGCGCGGTACAGGGTGCGATGGTCCTTGGCGACGACGGACTCGGTGAAGGGATCGGCCTTGCTGAGCAGCCCGCTGGCCTTGGTACGGGCGAGGTCGATCCGCTGCTTGGCTTCGCTTTCGCTTTCCAGCGCGCCGACCTGGATGATCCAGCCGGAGCGGGCCACGGCAGGCTTGGTGGCGGGAGCGGCGGCCGGCTGGGCGCGGGGCGCTGGTTCGGCATAGGCGAGGGCCTGGGCAGGGGCGGTTGGCGCCGGCGTTTTCGCCGCGCTGGAGGCGGGTAGCACGCCGAGCACGCCATGGCCGGTACCGTGGTTGGCCGGCTGCGGCGGCATCGCCGCGCGGGCGGGCTCCTGCTTGGTCTCGGCCTTCGCCACGACGGCGCTGGAGGTCTCGGCGACTTCCGCACGGGCCGCCGGGATCGCGCTTGTGATCGTGGCCGGCTGCGAGGGACCGGCGGATGCGAGCTTCATCGGTTGTCCGGCCTTGACCTGAACGGTGCGAACCTTGACCGGCTTCATCGGTTCAGCGGAGCCGGGGATCGTCGCGAGCGCCTGGCTCTGGATCACGCCGCTGGTCAGCGGGGCGGGTTCGGGCCTGGCTTGCGGCTCGAACTTGCTTTGCTCAGACTTGACCGGCGCCGGCGGCAAGGCTGCCGCGGCGGCGGCCAGCAGCGAGGGTTTTGCCGGCGCCGCCGAGCGGGTCGCGGGCATGGCGGCGAGGCCGGGTTCGGCTGAGGCCACGGTGCTGCTGAACTGGCCGGGTTCGGGCTGGCGGGAAGCGGGCTCGGCGTCGGCGACGTCGACGCTCGCTTCGCCGGGATTGCGTTCGCTGATCGCAGCGACCGTGCGCTTGGTCGCGCCCTTGTCGAGATTCTCGGCGAGCAGATTGCGCATGATGGCATCGCGCGAACCGCCGCTGCGGCCGCCGAGCACCACGCCGACGATGTGACGGTTGCCGCGGCGCATCGAGCTCACGAGATTGAAGCCGGAGGCGCGGGTGTAACCGGTCTTGATGCCGTCGACGCCCTCGACATTGCCGAGCAGGCGATTGTGGTTGCGGATCGCCTGGCCGCGATAGGTGAACACGGTGGTGGCGAAGTAGCGGTAGTAGCGCGGAAAGCGGTCCTGGATCGCACGGCCGAGCGTGGCCTGATCGCGCGCGGTGGTGACCTGCTCGTCGTTGGGCAGGCCATTGGCGTTGCGGTAGGTGGTCTTGCTCATGCCGAGCGCGCGCGCCTTGCGCGTCATCAGCTTGGCGAATTCATCTTCATCGCCGGCAATGGCTTCCGCGATCACGACGGAAGCGTCGTTGGCGGAGCGCGTCACCAGGCCCTTGATGGCGTCTTCGACCCGGATGGTCTGACCGGGCTTCAGGCCGAGCTTGGTTGGGGCCTGATGGGAGGCATAGGAGGAGACTTCCAGTTCGGAATCCAGCTTCAGCTTGCCGCGCTCGAGCTGCTCGAACAGCAGATAGAGCGTCATGATCTTGGTGAGCGAGGCCGGGCGGCGGATGCCGTCGGGATTGTTGGACGAAAGCACCGCGCCGGTATTGCCGTCGACGATGATGGAGGAGAATTGCGGGCTGTAGCTCTCGCGCACGACATGATGGTGGCGGCGGTGCTTGTAGCGACGCGCTTCGGCGCTGTCGCTCGTGATCAATATCGCTGTCGTGAAGGTAACGAGCCCAAGGGCGCAAACTCGCAACGCGCGCGAGGAAGCCAAGGTTGTACGAAGCATTTACTTCCCCGTCCCAATTTCTGTCTTGATCACCGGTTCGTGAGGCGAAATTGTGCCCAACGGCCGCTGATGGTTCCCCGTTCGAGGTGCCGGTCCGGCTGTTGGCCGCGGCCCGGTTGGCCGATCAGGTCGCTGTTCTAGCTAAGGTGTTGTTCACAAACAGCTTTCGGGCTGCCTGTCGGAAGACGAACAAGTCCAGGAATCAGGTTAGGCGGACCGAGTTTCCAAAACATTAATTAAGCGTTGCGTAAGAGCCCGGGGTTATCTGCGAATTCGACATATTTGTGCGACGCACAATTTTCCTTGACTTAATTGTGCGGTGCGATATGTAGGGGCATGTCAGGGGGCCGGGACCTCCCGGCAATCACGCGCTTATTTCAGTCTGGGAAAGGACTCTATGATGGTCAAGGTTGAAGACATTCAGAACTACGGCAAAGAGCATCTCGAATCGGTCGCCGCTTCCGCGAGCAACCTGCAGAGCGGCGTTCAGGCGATCGCGACCGCCTATGGCGACTACGCCAAGAAGTCGTTCGAAGACACCAAGTCCTATGTCGAGAAGCTCTCCGGCGTGAAGTCGCTGGACAAGGTGATCGAAGCGCAGACCGAATTCGCGCGCTCGTCCTACGAGACCTTCGTCGCCGAGACGCAGAAGATCGCCGGCCTCTACAGCGATCTCGCCAAGCAGACCTTCAAGCCCTACGAAGGCCTGGTGTCGAAGTTCACCCCGGCCTCGCACTAATCCTTTTCGCCGGGTCCGGTTCTCGCGCATGAGGACCGGACGCGGCAGAAGCGAAAACAAAAAGCCCGGCCGTAATGGCCGGGCTTTTTTCTTGGCTTTTTTCTTGGCTTTTTTCTCGGACTTTTTCTTGCGTTGATATCGCCTCGAATTATTTCGCGACGCGCAGCTTCGACAGCGAGGTGCCGATCGACTGGAACACCGTCAGCGTCTGGCTGGCCGACGTGACCAGGTAGAACTTGTCGCTGCCGCTGGCGCAATACTGCAGCACGGAAGAGGTCGGATCGCCGCCGGTATTCACCTGAACGGTATAGACCGTGATGTTGGCGGCCTTGGCGTTGTCGCACAGGATCTTCTGGCGCGCGTCGATCTGGGATGCGTTCGTGTACCAGCGATTCTGCGTGTTCAAGCCGTCGGACAGCAGGATGATCGCGTCCTTGTAGGTGTAGTTCGCATCCTTGGCCGGCGCGTTGAACGGCTCGCCGGTGCCCAGCGTCATCCAGGCCCAGGCCATACCGATGCCCTGGTTGGTATTGCCGGTGGGCGCGAGGCTGGTGATCGTGTTCTTCAACGCCGTCCAGTCGTAGCTCAGCGGCATGATCGGCACGACGTAGGGACTGTTGCCCGACTTGCAGTAGCGGCCGGTGACGTTGCCATACCAATCGGTCTGGACGTATTCCTCGGGCTGGATCATCGTCGGCGCGTTGGCCGAGGTCGGCACCGTGTTCTTGGTGTCGTAGTCCTGGGTACGGTCGGTGACGCAACCGGTCCATTTGCTGTGATCGGGCGTCCAGGTTTTGCCGTTGCTCTCGCAGGAACTCTTGTTCGAATACCAGTTGCTGCTGCACGAACCCCAGGTCGGGTTGGCGTTGTCCCAGTTGGTCCAGTCCATATAGGTCTTGCTGGCGTAGCTGGTACCGAGGTTGACGTCCTTGGCGAACGGAACGACCGAGATATAGATATCGCCCGGATTCTTCGCGAGCGCGCTGAGCTGGTCGATCAGGGCCTTGGCGGCCGACTGCATCGCCGGCATCTTGCCGTCCTGGGCCATCGAGCCGGTGACGTCGAGCGCCATCGCCACCCGCATGCGCACGTTGCCCCATGCCGAGGTGGAACTGGTGTTGAAGTCGATCGTCGGGAAGCCGGCGACGCGCATGAAGTCGGTGGCGACGTTGCCGGAGCCGTTGACCAGGATTGTCGAGCCGTTGCCCGCGTTCTGGGTGTAGGTTGCGGTGATCGCCACCGATTTGGCGTCGTGATTATTGTAGAGCGCACCGAAATAGGCCTGCGCCTTTGCCGTAACCTGCGAGGTCGTGATATTGCCGTCGGTCAGGTCCTTTGCCACCATCAGGGCCGTCGAGTCGAGGGCTGCCTGCATCGACGACCTTGCGCTGTTGGCGCGGGTGTAGTCGATGGCGACCCCGACGAAGCTGATGATGGGCACCGCCGCGAAGGCAAAGATCATCGCGATGTTGCCGTCCCTGGCGCCTGCGAAACGGCGTGCCGCAGCGCGAACACGTCCGAAAATACCTGTATTGAGCATGGCTTTCACCGCAATGTGGTTTCTGCGGCCATTTCCGCCCCGGCGGCTAAACAGGTGGTAAATTGGTTCCGCCAAAAACGGGTCAAAGCCCGTACATCGGGAAATTGCACGGCAAAAGCGCCTGCTATCCTCAACGCCCGCTAAACGGGATGACCGCTTCCTTTGTCAAATCGGGCAGAAACGATTAACCTTGCCGGGATTGCCGAGCCGGGAATCGGGCCGGTCGCAGGGCACCCCAGAGCAGCATTTGGGCGCTTGCGGGAGCCGGGCGGCGAACCCATATTCTTCAATGCCGATCCGGCCAAGGGATCGGACCGGGCGCGGC
>JAQSDT010000739.1 GCA_029946075.1 bacterium
TTATCACGAGCGGCGGTTGATGGGTATCGCTGCGCTCCACCCATCCTACGGACTACGACTCAGAGCATGGCCGCTACTTCCTCGAGCGTGCCCGATGCGGCCTCGATGATCGCATGTATATCGGCATCCGTCATCGGGGTCGACAACGCCATCAGGCCGTAGCCCGCCGCCAGCACGCCGCGATTGAGCAGGCCTCGCCCGAACACTGCCTGACGCCGGCTCTCCTCTTCCGTTAGGTATGCCGAGCGGTAGTCGCGGATCGGACGATCGGCAAAGTGAATCTTCAGCAGCGAGCCGAGGCCGACCGTGCCGCCGGGCACGCCATGGCGGCGGAACGCCTCGTCGATGCCGGAGCGCACTGCCTCGCCCATCGCGTCGAGTCGCGCGAAGGCCGCGTCATCCAGCAACTGCATCGCCGCGATGCCGGCGCGCATCGTCACGGGATTCGCCGAGAACGTGCCGCCATGCGGCAGCGCCGGCTTGCCTGGACGCGGATCGAACACGGCCATCACATCCTTGTGGCCGCCGATGGCGCCGACCGGAAAACCGCCGCCGATGATCTTGCCGAGCGTGGTGAGATCCGGATCGATATTCCAGATGCCCTGGGCCCCGCGATAGCCGAGGCGAAACGTGATGACTTCGTCGAAGATCAGGAGCGCACCGACTTCGCGTGTCGCCTTGCGCAGCGCTTCCATGTAAGCCTGATCAGCCGGCGCGAGACCGGCGCGGTTCGGCATCGGATCGACCAGCACGCAGGCCAGTTCAGGCCCGTGCTCGCGGATCAGGCTGACGGCTGCTTCGGTGTCGTTGAAGGGAATGGTGACGACATCGGCCAGCACGTTCTCGGGCGTACCCCTCGCATAGGCGACCGACACCGGCGCGTTGCGGCCCCAGGCTTCGGGCGTCGGATCGAGACTGACTTCGGCATAGTCGTAGGAGCCGTGATAGGCACCCTCGCATTTGGCGATCTTGGGACGGCCGGTATGCGCCCGCGCCGCCTTCAGCGCCATCATCACGGCCTCGGTGCCGGAATTGGCGAAGCGCACCTGCTCGACCGACGGCAGGCGCGACACCAATAGCTCGGCAAGATCGACTTCGGATTCCGTGGGCAGGCCGAATGCCGAGCCGAGCGACAGCTGTGCGGTCGCGGCCTTCACCAGCACCGGATGGGCGTGGCCATGGATTTGCGAGGTGAAATTGTTGATGCAATCGATATAGACGTTACCGTCGAGATCCCAGACCCGGCAGCCCTCGCCGCGCGCGGCGTAGATCGGATAGGGCTTCATGAATACGGTGGTGCGGGTATTGCCGCCGGGCAGGCTCGCCAGCGCACGGTCGTACATTTTCTGCGAAGAAGAATTCGAATCCGGATACATGCGCAGCTCTGAACCTCTTCGTAGGATGGGTGGAGCGAAGCGATACCCATCGCGTCTCAGTTGGTATTGATGGGTATCGCTTACGCTCCACCCATCCTACGTGCAGATATTTACGTGTAGATCAGAAACAAAATCGTCCCGAGGATCAAGGCCGCCGCCATGAAAAGCAACACGGCAGGCAGTCCGAAAAGCGCGGCGACCATGCCGGTCGACGATTGCATCAGCGCGGCGCCGAGGAAGAATGACAGGTTGAGCGCCGACAGCGCCTTGCCGGCATTCTGCGGACCGGCCAGTTGCTGCGTCATGCCGAACAGCAGCGGCTGCGCCGACATGGTGAGGCCGAACAGCACCAGCAGCGCGCCGTCGAATCGCGCCGGCACCGCCGTCACGCCGAACAATTCCGACAGCGGATAGTTCGGCGCGCCCGCGGCCATCACCGCGAGCAACAGGGCTGCGAGAGAATGGCTGGCGGCGAGCAGTTCGCGGCGTCGGCCGATGGCGCGATCGAGAATGCCCATCAGTACCGGTCCCACGATCAATGCGAGCGTGAAAAAGCCGAGCGCGTTGCCGGCCTCGATGCGGCCGAGCGCCTTGATTTCCATCAGCCAGGGACCGCCCCACCAGCCGCGCAGCACCAGCGAACCTGCCAGCGACACCAGCCCCATCGCAATCAGGCCGCGCAGCGGACGCGACAGGCCGATGCGCAGCACTTCGGTCATCTGCGACAGCGGCGAGGAATTATCCGCATGTGCGGCGGGCTGCTTCGGCACCAGCGCGAACACGGCAAGCGCCACAACCGCGCCGAAACCGGCCGAGATCCAGAATCCTGCCCGCCAGCCCCATTGCTCGACGACGAACGCCAGCGGGCTCGACGACAGCAGCATGCCGATATTGCCGACTGACAGAATGATGCCGGACCAGAGGCCGAACCGCGCTGCCGACATTTGTTTGGCCGCCAACGTCATCGGGCACATCAGCATGCCCGATGTCGCGACCCCGAGCAGAAACTGGCCGAACAGAAAGCCCTCGGGCCCGGTGGCGAGGCCCGACGCGAGCGTTCCGATGATGGTTCCGCACAACAGGCTGAGCGACACCGGCCGCACGCCGAAGCGATCCATCGCGGCGCCGACCGGAACCTGCGAGGCGGCAAAGGCGAAATGATAGATCGAGGTGAGACTCGCCAGCGCCTGCGGCGAGGTGCGGAAGTCCGCCGCCATCACGTCGAGGCTGATGGCGGGAATTGTTCGCAGCAGCGTCGACAGCATATGGCCGCAGGCCAGCGCCAGAAGCGCTGATATCAACGTGCGGAAGCTGATTTCCGCACCAGCGGCCTTGCCGTCGTCCATGAGCCGTTTCGCCCCGAATTTCTTTGGGGCGAGGTAGCACCAATATGCGCCAAGAGCGAATCTGCTCTCACCCGCGGATTGCTTGATCATGTCCGCCGGCGGAACCATGATGGCGCGGCCGGCCGATATCCGAATTGGCCTGTCCAGCGGCACGGAAGACCGCGACCGGGAGAGCAACATGCAAGTCACAATGAATAACCGGGTCGCCGCCATCACCGGCGGCAGCAAGGGCCTCGGCTTGGCGATGGCACGGCAATTCGCCGCCTCCGGCGCCAAGGTCGCGATCCTCGCGCGCGGCGCGGCCGACCTGACGGCGGCACGGGAACAACTCGCCAAGGACGGCATCGCGGTGCGCGATTATGTCTGCGACGTCTCCAGCGCGTCCGATATCGCCAAGACGTACAAGAAGATCGTCGCCGATCTCGGCCCGGTCGACATCCTCATCAACAATGCCGGAACGGCGCGGACGATGGCCTTCGAAAACATCAGCGACGAGGCCTGGCAGGAAGACCTCGACCTGAAGCTGTTCGCGGCGATCCGCTTCTCGCGGCTGGTCTGGCCCGGCATGAAGGCGCGCAAATGGGGCCGCATCATCAACGTGCTGAATACCTTCGCCAAGGCGCCGGCCGGCAACTCGGCGCCGACATCGGTATCGCGCGCAGCCGGCATGGCGCTGACCAAGGTGATGGCGAACGAAGGCGGCGAGCACAACATTCTGGTCAATGCCATGCTGGTCGGCCTGATCATGAGCGATCAATGGGTCAAGCGGCACGCCGCCACGGCACCGGGCTCGGATTTCGAGGTGTTTGCCAAGAACCTGGCCAAGGGCACCCCGCTGGGGCGGATCGGCACCGCGGAGGAGTTCGCCAACCTGGCCTGCTTCCTCGCCTCCGATCAGGGATCCTACATCACCGGCACGGCCATCAATGTCGATGGCGGCCGCTCGCCGGTGGTGTAAGAGCGCTGGAGCAATTCTTCTCCCTCGCCTCGCTCTTGCGGGGAGAGGGTTGGGGTGAGGGGTTTCCACCACGAGCAATGATCGTCGTGAGTCCTGTACCCCCTCACCCGGATCGCTTGGCGATCCGACCTCTCCCCGCAAGCGGGGCGAGGTAAGCCAAACAAAAAGGCCTCCGTTTCCGGAGGCCTTTTCGCTTCTCTTAGACCGCGTCCTTGGCGGCCTTGACCGGGCGGGCCCGGACGATCTTGCGGGCCGGCTTGGCCTTGAACATCATTTCCTCGCCCGTGAAGGGGTTGGTGCCCTTGCGAGCCTTGGTCGCCGGCTTCTTGACCACAACGAACTTCGCGAAGCCGGGAACGAGGAACACCCCGTTCTTCTTCAGCTCCTTGTGACCGACGTCGACGAGCGCGTCCATCACGCCCTTGACCTCTTTCTTCGAAACTTCAGTGGCGGTCGCGATCTTTTCGATCAGCTGCGACTTAGACATTTGGGTAGCCATGGTTGCTCCATTGATTCTGGCGAGATCACGATATGGCGGAAACCGCCTAAAAAAACGGGGTTTCCGACATTCTGCACAAGTATCTCGCTAGTCGAGTTGCACTGATTCGTCCAATTTTGGCTGGTTTTTAGGCCTTACTATCTGTGCGAAGCCTATTTTCAGGGGGTTTTTGTGCACCCGGCAGCCCCGTTTGGGGACAAACCCGGGCTGTTGCCCGCGCCTTGCCTCACTCCGGCAAGCGATATTCATCGAACGGTTCGAAAAAATGTGCAGGCCGATTAGCCGCCAAGCACGTTGTTTTCAGGAAGGATTTTCCGCTCGTTGCCGCGATTAGAAAATGACTCGCGTTGCCGTTCCATCGTAGCATCGGCCCCCAAAGGCGGACGCCTGAACGGTTCGCCATTCAATATATCTTTCCGGAGACTTCGCATGGATTTGACGCGTCTTGAGATCAATCGCCGCACCGCACTGCTGACGTCAGCGGCGATCGCGGCCAACGTGATCAATCCGATGCGCGCGTTCGCGCAGGAAACCCCGCGCAAGGGTGGCGTCTTCAACGTCCATTACGGCGCCGAACAGCGCCAGCTCAATCCGAGCATCCAGGCTTCCACCGGCGTCTACATCATCGGCGGCAAGATCCAGGAAAACCTCGTCGACCTCGACGCCAGCGGCCAGCCGGTCGGCGTGCTCGCGGAAAGCTGGGAGGCGACCCCCGACGGCAAGATGGTGACGTTCAAGCTGCGCAAGGGCGTGACCTGGCACGACGGCAAGCCGTTCACCTCGGCCGACGTCGAATTCACCGCCATGAACATGTGGAAGAAGATCCTCAATTACGGATCGACGCTGCAGCTGTTCCTCACCTCGGTCGAAACGCCGGACGCGCACACCGCGATCTTCAAATACGAGCGGCCGATGCCGCTGAACCTCTTGCTGCGCGCCCTGCCCGACCTCGGCTACATCTCGGCCAAGCATCTGTATGAGAGCGGCGACATCAGGCAGAACCCGACCAATCTCGCCCCCGTCGGCACCGGTCCCTTCAAGTTCGTCAAATACGAGCGCGGCCAATATGTCATCGCCGACCGCAACGAGAACTACTGGCGGCCCAACGCGCCCTATCTCGACCGGATCGTCTGGCGCGTGATCACCGACCGTGCGGCCGCTGCGGCGCAGATGGAAGCCGGCGAGCTGCATTACTCGCCGTTCTCGGGCCTGACGATCTCCGACATGGCGCGGCTCGGCAAGGACAAGCGCTTTGCGGTTTCGACCAAGGGCAATGAAGGCAACGCGCGGACCAACACCATCGAGTTCAACTTCCGCCGCAAGGAGCTCTCCGACATCAAGGTGCGCCGGGCCATCGCGCATGCGATCAACGTGCCGTTCTTCATCGAGAATTTCCTCGGCGACTTCGCCAAGCTCGGCACCGGGCCGATCCCCTCGACATCTTCGGACTTCTACCCCGGCGCCAACACGCCGCAATACCCCTACGACAAGGCCAAGGCCGCGGCGCTGCTGGACGAGGCCGGCTTCAAGGCCGGTGCCGGCGGCACCCGCTTCTCGCTGCGGCTATTGCCCGCACCCTGGGGCGAGGACATCTCGCTGTGGTCGACCTTCATCCAGCAATCGCTGAAGGAAATCGGCATCCCCGTGGAGATCGTGCGCAACGACGGCGGCGGCTACCTCAAGCAGGTCTATGACGAGCACGCCTTCGACCTCGCCACCGGCTGGCACCAGTACCGCAACGATCCGGCCGTCTCGACCACGGTGTGGTACCGCTCGGGCCAGCCCAAGGGCGCGCCGTGGACCAACCAATGGGGCTGGGAAGACAAGACGGTCGACAAGACCATCGACGACGCGGCGACCGAGGTCGATCCCGCCAAGCGCAAGGCGCTCTATGCCCAATTCGTCAAGGAAGTGAACACGGAATTGCCGGTCTGGATGCCGATCGAGCAGATCTTCGTCACCGTGATTACCGCGAAGGCACGTAACCATTCGAACACCCCGCGCTGGGGTTCGACGAGCTGGCACGATCTTTGGCTTTCGGCGTAAGCCGATATCCGCCAAGATAGCTCGATGCGCATCCTGAGCCTTGCAGGGCGGCGGCTCGCCGCCTCGCTTCCGACCCTGTTCCTGATCCTGATCGGCGTGTTCCTGCTGCTGCAGTTCGCGCCGGGCGACACCGTCGATGCCATGATGGCACAGATGGGTGGCGGCGATGCCGCGACCGCCAGAGAACTGCGCAAATTCTACGGGCTCGACCTGTCGATCCCGGCGCAGCTCGGCAATTATCTGTGGCGGCTGGTGCGGCTCGATCTCGGCTTCTCCTCAATCTACGGCAAGCCGGTGGCCTCCGTCATTCTGGAACGACTGCCGCCGACGATCCTGCTGATGACCGCATCGCTGTCATTCGCGTTCTTCTTTGGCCTCCTGTTCGGTGTCATCGCCGCGCGCGGCGTCAACCGCTGGCCGGACACGCTGATCTCGACGCTCGGCCTCGTGTTCTACGCCACGCCTTCGTTCTGGTTCGGGCTGATGGCGATCGTGCTGTTCTCGGTCTATCTGCAATGGCTGCCGCCGGGCGGCTTCGAGGACATCGGCACGGTACGATCAGGAATCTGGCGCGTGTTCGACATCGCCAGCCATCTGGTGCTGCCGACGCTGACGCTCGGGCTGATCTTTCTGGCGATTTATCTCCGCATCATGCGCGCCTCGATGCTGGAAGTGCTGAACCTCGACTATGTCAGGACTGCCCGCGCGAAGGGCCTCGACGAGACCCGGGTGGTGACACGGCACGTGCTGCGCAACGCGCTGCTGCCGATGGTGACGCTGATCGGGCTGCAGGCCGGCACCATGCTGGGCGGATCGGTGGTGGTCGAAAGCGTGTTCTCGCTGCCCGGCCTCGGCCGCCTCGCCTATGAATCGGTAATCCAGCGCGACCTCAACACGCTGCTCGGAATCGTGTTCGTTTCGGCGCTGCTTGTCATTACGGTCAATTTCGTCGTCGACCTCATCTATGCGCGGCTCGACCCGCGCATCACGGCCGAGGGCAAGTGATGGACGCCTTCAAACGCTACTTCCGAAGCCCCGCCGCCGTTGCCGGCCTGATCCTGCTGCTGGTCGTGATCGCGATGGCGGTGACGGCCGGCTGGTTCTATCCGCGCGATCCCCTGGCGCTGGCCGGCCGGCCGCTGATCTGGCCGTTCTCCAATCCGCGCTTCCTGCTCGGCACCGACAATTCCGGCCGCGACATCGCCGCCCAGATCTTCTACGGCGCACGGATATCGCTCCTGATCGGTGGCGTCGCCACCGCGATTGCGATCCTGATCGGCATCCTGGTCGGCGCGTTCGCCGGCTATTACGGCGGCTGGGTCGACAATGTGCTGATGCGCATCACCGAGGCGTTCCAGACGTTGCCGAACTTCGTGCTGCTGCTGGTGCTGGTCGCCGTGTTCGGCTCGACGCTGACGACCGTCACCATTGCCGTCGGCGTGGTGTCGTGGCCGGCGCCGGCGCGGCTGACGCGCGCGGAGTTCCTGTCGCTGCGCAACCGTGAATTCGTGCAGGCCGGACGGACGCTGGGGATGAAGGACATTCAGCTTATCCTCGGCGAAATCCTGCCCAACGCGCTGCCGCCCGTCATCGTCTATGCCAGCGTGGTGATGGCGGTCGCGATCCTGCTGGAGAGCGCGCTGGCGTTCCTGCGGCTATCCGATCCCAACGTGGCCTCCTGGGGCAACCTCATCGGCCTCGGCCGCGACGTGCTGCGGGTGCAATGGTACGTCTCGGCGATCCCCGGCATCGCCATCCTCGTCACGGTGCTCGCGGTATCGCTGGTCGGCCAGGGCCTCAACGACGCGCTCAATCCGAGGCTGAAGAGCCGATGAGCGACAAGGACGCCATCCTCTCGCTGGATAGCCTGAGCGTTCGTCTGCCCGGCGGCGCCGACCGCTCGCATGCGCTGTCGGAAGTGTCGCTCGACATTGCCTCCAACGAAATCCTCTGCGTGGTCGGCGAATCCGGCTCGGGCAAGTCGATGATGGCGAATGCCGTGATGCGGCTGTTGCCCAATGAGGTAACGATCGACGGCGGCAAGGTGTTGTTCGAGAGCCGCGATCTCTGCGCGGCCTCGATCTCGGAGATGCGCGAAGTGCGCGGCGCCGGGATTGCGATGATCTTTCAGGAGCCGATGACGGCGCTCAATCCACTCCGCACCATCGGCGACCAGATCGCCGAGATGTTTTCGATCCACACCGACCTGTCGAAGTCCGAGATTGCCGAAAAGGTCTTGGCCCTGCTGGCGGACGTTCACATTCCCGATCCCAAGGTGGCGGCCAAGGCCTACCCTCACGAACTGTCGGGCGGCCAGCGCCAGCGCGCCATGATCGCGATGGCACTGGCGCTCGACCCCAAGCTCCTGATCGCGGACGAGCCGACCACCGCGCTCGACGTCACCACGCAGGCGCAGATCCTCAAACTGATCCGCGAGCTGCAGCAGCGGCGCAGGACGGCGGTCATGTTCATCACCCATGATTTCGGCGTTGTCGCCGAGATCGCCGACCGCGTCGTGGTCATGCAGCACGGCGTCATCGTCGAACAGGGCAAGGCGGCCGATGTGCTGAACCGGCCGCAGCACGCCTATACCAGGCAGCTCATCGCCGCCGTGCCGCCGCTGAAGGCGCCGCCGCCGCGGACGCTGTCGGCCGAGAATATCCTGACGATCGCCGATGTCTCCAAGACCTATCGCACCGGCGGCTTTCTCGGGCGCGGCGCGCGCGTCACGCCTGCGGTCAGGAACGTCTCGTTGAGCCTGCCCCGCGGCGCGACGCTCGGCATCGTCGGCGAATCCGGCTCGGGCAAGTCGACGTTGGCGCGCTGCCTCGTGCGCCTGATCGATCCGGACGCCGGATCGATCGTGCTGGAAGGCCGCGACTGGGCGAAGATGCCGCGCGAAAAAGTCCGGCAGGAAACCCGCCATATCCAGATGGTGTTTCAGGACCCGTTCGCCTCGCTCAACCCGCGCCGCAAGGCGGCCGAACTGGTGGCGCAGGGCCCGATCGTGCACGGCACGCCGCGCGCCACCGCGATTGCCGATGCAAAAGAGCTGTTCGCGCTGGTCGGGCTCGATCCATCCTCGGCCGACCGCTATCCGCACGAATTCTCCGGCGGCCAGCGCCAGCGCATTGGCCTCGCCCGCGCGCTCGCGCTGAAGCCGGCCGTGCTGGTCGCGGACGAGCCGGTGTCGGCGCTGGACGTTTCGGTGCAGGCGCAGGTGCTGAAACTGCTCGCCGAACTGCGCCAGCGGCTCGGCCTATCGATCGTCTTCATCACGCACGATCTGCGCGTCGCCGCGCAAATCTGCGACCTCGTTGCTGTGATGAAGGATGGCGAAGTGGTGGAACACGGCCTATCGGGTGAGGTGTTCGGCAATCCGCAGCACGCCTACACAAGGGCGTTGCTGGCCTCGATCCCCGGCGGCGATTTCACTCGCCAGCGCGACGCCACGGAATCGGCCGAAGCGTGATCGCGCTTCAGCGTCGCGAAGCCAGGAAATACTCCGCCCATCGCAGCAACTCGAAGCGGTCGCCCCTCATCAGCTCCTGCGCATCGCGGCGCCGATAGAGCACCAGCATCCACGGCGCGATCTGGCGCAACAGGCCGTGGGCCACGAACGGCAGCGGCTCGGTGAACGGCAGCGCCAGCTCGCTCTCCGGCACGCCCCGCACGGCCTTCGCCAACTCGGCCCCGAGCGGCATCGTCAGCGCCACGGCGCGGCCGTTGCAGCCGGTCCAGCCATAGGCATTGGGGCCGATCTTGTGAATGCGCGGCAGGAAATCGGCGGTCATGCCGACATAGCCGTTCCAGACATAATCGAATGTTACGTCGCCGATCTGCGGCCATAGCCGCTGCAGCCGCTCGGTGACGCGCGCCTTGATCCGCTCGACCTTGTTGCCGGGACCGAGGACGGCGCCGCCGGTGATGAGACGATTTCGCGCGTCATAGCGCGCAAAATAGAGTTCGCCATGGGTATCGGACATCGCCTGCCGGCCGGGAATGATGGTCTTGCGGACGTTGTCGGAGAGCGGCTGCGTCGACATCTGCCAGGACAACACCGGCATCACTTCATGCGCGATATCGGGCACCAGCGATTTGGAGAACTCACCGCTATAGGCGTTGGTCGCCACAACAAGCGCGCGGCCGGAGATTTCGCCTTGCGCGGTTTTCACCACCCATTTGTCGCCGCGGCGCTCGAAACTTTCGGCCGGCGAGCGCGCATAAATGCGCGCGCCGAGACCGAGCACGGTGTGCGCGAGGCCGCGCGCCAGCGCGAGCGGATTGACGTGGCCGCCGGTCCGGTTCCAGAAGCCGCCGAACCACGCGTCGGACCCGATCATATCGCGCACCTGATCGCGCGACAGCAACTCGACGGGCGCGCCATATTTGGACCACTGGCTCACGCGGCGTTCGGCGATCTTGACGCGGCCGGGGGAGTGCACCGGCTGCACCCAGCCGGACTGCTCGCCTTCGGCCTCGATCCTGTAGTGCCTGACCATATCGAACAAATATGAAGCGCTATCGCGCAGCATGGCGACGAAGCGCTCGCCCGCGGCGCCGTGCTTCGCGACGATGTCATCCGGATCGGGCCGCGACAGCGTCGGGATCACCTGGCCGTTGTTGCGCCCCGAAGCGCCCCAGCCCGGCTCCGCGGCCTCGACGATCGCGACATCGACGCCGGCCTCGCGCAGATGCAGGGCGGTGGACAGTCCCGTAAAGCCGCCACCGATCACGATCACATCCGCCTGCTGCGTACCGATCAGCTCGGGCAGAACGGGCCCCGCCGGCGTCGTCGCCGCCCACAGTGACTCGGGCCAGCGGACGTTGGTATTGCTCATCGGAATCCTTCCTTGCAGCGCCTGATCGTTCTGCTTACTTTAGCCCGCTAACGAAGAAGGAAACAACAGAAGTGGCACTCAAAAACGTCATCGGAATCGATCACGCCGTGGTCATGGTGAAGGATCTCGACAAGGCGGCCGAGAACTACAAGCGGCTTGGCTTCACCGTATCCCCGCGCGGCACCCACAGCGCGCATATGGGATCGGGCAACTACACCATCATGTTCGATCCTGATTACATGGAATTGCTTGGCGTGCTCAATCCGACGGAACATAATGCTCCGGCGCGCGCCTATCTTGAAAAGAACGGCGAAGGCATCGAGCGCATCGCCTTCACCGCGGTGGATTCGGCCGACGGCGCCGAAGAAATTCGCGCCCGCGGTTATCCGCCGGTCGGACCGACCGATTTCGAACGGCCGGTGAATATGCCTGACGGCTCGGTCTCGGCGGCCAAATTCCGCACCTTCCAGTGGCCGACGACGGAAGCCCCGGGCGGCGTGCGCATTTTCGCCTGTCAGCACAAGACGCGCGAGACCGTGTGGATTCCCGAACTGATGAAGCACGCCAATGGCGCCAAACGCCTGAAGCAGGTGCTGATGGTGGCGCCTGATCCGGCAAAGGAAGCTGCACATCTGGCCAAGATGATCGACCGCGAAACGCGCAGCGAAGCCGATGGCGCAATTGCCGTGCCTTCCGGCGGCGACCGCGCCGATTTCGTGTTCCTCACCAAGGATCAGCTCGGCAAGCGTTATCCCGGCGTGCCGCTCGCCGGTCTGCCCGAACGCAGCGGCGCGGGCCTCGTGATCGCGGCCGATGTCGCGGCCGCGGAGAAGGCCCTCGGCGCCAATGGCGTGAAGAGCGCCGGCGGCGTCGTCGTGCCGCCTGCCGCCGGCAACGGCACGCTGCTCGCGTTCGTGACGTAGCCGGCGACAAGCCGGAACATGGCGAAGGGCACAAAGGAAGCGGAGGACGATGCGGCGACAAGCCGCCGTGGCCGCCCCCGCTCCGCCGAGACGACCAACGCCATCCTGCAAAGCGCTTACAGCTTGATGGCGACGGCGGGTCTTGCCGCCACCAGCATCGACGCGGTGGCGCGGCACTCCAACGTCTCGAAGATGACGATCTACAAATGGTGGCCATCGCGCGAGGCGCTGCTGATCGACGCGTTCCTCCATCATGCATCGCTGATGCTGCCGTTGCCAGACACCGGAACGCCGGCAGAACGCCTCCGCAGCCATGCAGCGGCCTATGCGAAAGCGCTGCTCGGCGAATTCGGCAAGGTTCAGCTTGCGGTGATCTCGGAATGCATTTCGAACACCGGTTCCGCCGAAATTTTCTACGCGCGCTATCTCAGCTATCGCCGGACGGCATTGGTCGACCTGATCGCCGCCGGCCAGAACGACGGCAGCGTCGGCGCACCGGGCAAGCCGGAAGACTTGTACGACGCGATCTATGGCAGCCTGTTCTACCGCTACATCTTCGGCATCAAGCCGATCTCGCCGGCGCAGGCCCGCAATCTCGTCGACACCTTGCTCGCAATCAGGTGACCCGCCGCTGGCGCCGGAACCAGGCCCAGGTCTCGCGCGTCACCGCCAGATAGCCCCTGCCCCGGTACACGATCTGCCCATCGATGATTCCGTTCAGCTTCGGCAGCGCATGAAACGGGATCGACGGGTAGGCGTGGTGCTCGACATGATAAGGCATGTTCCAGGCGAACCACTTGGTGAACCTGTCGGTATAGGTCGTGCGCGTGTTCTGGAAGGCGCTGCGCGCCCGGTCGCAGCCGGTGTGTTCGGCGTAAAGATAGGGACGCAGGAACAGCTGCCCGACAACCAGCGGCACGACCCAGACCCAGAGCAGGATCGTGGTGTGCAAGAGGGTCGAGGCGAGCAGCAGCGCGAGATAGCCTGCCAGATAGAGACGCGC
>JAQSDT010000740.1 GCA_029946075.1 bacterium
CGGTGCCGCAAATCTTCATCGCCATGGCCGTGCTGGGCACCGTGACCGCGTTCGAAAATCCCGCTTCATCCGCATTGCTGCCCGCCGTCGCACCGGAAGGCATGGTTCAGCGCGCAACGGCCGTCGCCACAGGCATTGGCCAGATCGCGATGGTGACCGGACCCGCGGTCGGCGGCCTGACTTTCGCAATCTCACCGGCCGTCCCCTATGTCATCATGACGGTGTTCTGGCTTGCAGGCGCCATGCTGAGCGGCGCTATCCAGGTCGAGCGTGTGGCAGTCTCGAAGGAGCCACCGACATTGTCCGACCTGTTCGCAGGCGTCGGCTTCGTGCGAAGCAATCCGGCGATCCTGGGAACGATCTCACTCGATCTGTTCGCCGTGCTGCTCGGCGGTGCAACGGCGCTCCTCCCGATCTATGCGCGCGACATCCTGAACACCGGCCCTCTGGGACTCGGCCTGCTGCGCGCAGCGCCTGCAGTCGGTGCGCTGTTGATGACGGCCGTTCTGGCGCGCCACGCCATTAACCGGCGTGTCGGCATGCGGATGTTTCAGGCTGTCATCGTATTTGGTCTAGCCACCATCGTCTTCGCGCTCTCCCACTGGCTATGGCTGTCGATGATCGCCATGTTTATCATGGGCGCAGCGGACACGGTCAGCGTCGTCATCCGCCTGTCGCTCGTGCAGCTTGCAACACCGGACAACATGCGCGGGCGCGTCGGCGCGGTGAATTTCCTTTTCATCAATGCCTCGAACCAGCTCGGCCAGTTCGAAAGCGGCGTCACCGCGGCGCTGCTCGGCACCGTTCCGGCGGCCGTACTCGGCGGCGTCGGCACGGTCGCGATCGCGCTGCTGTGGATGAAGCTGTTTCCGTCGCTGCGGAAGGTGGAGCGGCTGGAGTAGGGGGCGCCGCAACCAACTCTAACCGTCGTCCCGGCGCACTCCGGGACGACGTGGAGAGAGCCCTCAGCCCCGGCCCACGAACGGCATCTTCGTCGCCATCACCGTCATGAACAGCACGTTGGCGTCGAGCGGCAGGCCGGCCATGTAGGCGACGGCGTCGCCGACCGCCTTCGCGTCCATGCGGGGCTCGTGCATCATCGAGCCGTCGGGCTGCATCACGCCGGGGCCGTTGACCATGCGATCGGTCATCGGGGTGGCGGCGTTGCCGATGTCGACCTGGCCGACCGCGATATCATATTTGCGGCCGTCGAGATTGGAGGCCTTGGTCAGGCCCGTGATCGCGTGCTTGGTCGAGGTATAGGCCGAGGAATAGGGCCGCGGCGCATGCGCCGAGATCGAACCGTTGTTGATGATGCGGCCGCCCATCGGCTTCTGGTCCTTCATGATGCGGAAGGCGTGCTGGGTGCACAGGAACGGGCCGGTGAGGTTGGTGTTCACTACCGCCTGCCACTGCTCGAGGGTCAGATCCTCGAAATTCACCGGCGGCGCGCCCATGCCGGCATTGTTGAAGAGCACGTCGAGCCGGCCGTAGGTTTCCCTGACCTTGTCGAACAGCGCCGCGATCGAGGCGGGGCTGGTCATGTCGGCGGAAACGCACAGGCTCTTGCCGATATTGTCGCCGAGCTTTTTGGTTTCTTCCAGCATCTCCATGCGGCGCCCGGCGAGCACCACGGTGAAACCGGCATTCATCAGCGCCAGCGATGCCGCGCGCCCGACGCCGGTGCCTGCACCGGTCACGATCGCGATCTTGTTTGCTGCCTCGGCCATTGTTTCCTCGCCTTCAGTTTTTTGCTTCTGTTTCGGACTTGTAGGGTGGTCTTGGAATATTCTGGTGCGCCGCGCGCAGCGCCGCCGACCAGCGCGAGCGCAGATCGTGGAAATAGGGCTCGCCGGCCTCGATGCGGTGGTTGAGATCGGCCTCGCAGGCGTCCGCGCGCACCACGAGCACGTCGATCGGCAGGCCGACGCCGAGGTTGGAGCGCATGGTCGAATCCATCGAGATCAGGCCGGTCTTCAGCGCCTCATACAATTCGACGTCGTAGTGCATGGCGCGATCGAGCACCGGCTTGCCGTATTTGTGCTCGCCGATCTGCAAATAGGGTGTGTCGGTGGTGCATTCGATGAAATTGCCGGCGCTGTAGATCATGAACAGCCGCATCTTGGCGCCCTTGATCTGGCCGCCGAACAGGAACGACACGTCGAAGCTGACGTCCTCCGATTTCAGCGCCGGACCTTCGGTGGCGTGCACCAGCCGGATCGCCCGGCCGATGCGCTGGGCGGCCTGGAACATGGTCGGCGCGTTCATCAGCGTCTCGACCTCGCCCGTGTCGGGGTCTTCGATCCCCTCGGTCAGCGTCGACAACACGGACTGGCTGATCGCGAGGTTACCGGCGCTGGCGATCGCCATGATGCGGTTGCCGGGCTTGGAGAAGATGTGCAGCTTGCGGAAGGTCGATACGTTGTCGAGGCCGGCATTGGTGCGGGTATCCGCGATCATGACGAGACCGTCCCGCACCAGAATTCCGCAACAATAGGTCATTCCCGATCCCCAAACGCACCTGAATTTTCCGGCGGCCAAAACTAGTAGCGAATTTCAGGGGAGCGTCCAACCCCAATTCCCGTGGTGCGGCATGCGCCGGGCGGCTACCATGTCGCGGGGATGCAGCGGAGGGGTGCATGCGGAAAGCGGTTCTGATCGGTTCGATGGTAACGACGTTGCTTTCGGGCGGCGCCATGGCCGGCCCCTGGGAAGACGGCATGGTGGCCTACAACCGCGGTGACTATCTTCCCGCCATGCGCCTGATCCGTCCGCTCGCGGAGCAGGGCAATCCGAAGGCGCAGAACCAGATCGGCGTGATGTACCGCAAGGGAGAGGGCGTGCTGAGCAGCCCCTCCCGCGCCTTCATGTGGTTCAGCCTCGCCGCCCGGCGCGGCGATGCCAGGGCAAAAGCCGGGCTGCGCGACGTCTCGAAAGCGATGACGCCGGTGGAAATCTCGCAGGGCCAGCAGATGGCGCAGGCCTGCGAGACCTCGAACTACCGAAGCTGCGAATATTGATCGCCGGCTGATAGCGAGTATCTAGGCCCGCGCCGTGACGACGAGCGCCTGGATTTTGGCCGCGACCTCGCCATTGCCGTGCTTGCGCGCGAGGGCGGCCGCGACGAAGTCGGTCGCGGCCTGCAGCCTGTCGGGCGCGCGGGATTCGATTTCGTTGCGCAATGGCGTGCCCTGGCAATAGGCGGTGGCGACATATTGGGGAGAGGGCGCGCGGCTTTCCTCGGTCCTGGTTTCGATGGCCACGTTCGAAAAGCCGGCCTTTGCCAGATCGCTGCGGATCAGTGCCGCGTCGTGATAGCCGTGCGGCGTGCGCGCCATGAAGCGCGGCGGATCGTCGGGGAAGAACTCGGCGAGCGCCTTCGTCACGTGGTGCGCGAACACATTGTCCTCGATACGGTCCCACGCGTTGAACAGCAAGGTTCCGCCCGGCTTCAGCACGCGCCGCGCCTCGCGATAGGCGGATGGCCGGTCGGGAAAGAACATCGCGCCGAACTGGCAGCAGACGAGGTCGAACGTGCCGTCTTCGAACGGCAGTGCCTGCGCATCGGCGGTGCGCCATGTAATGCGACCGTCGCCGTTTTGCCGCGCGGCGGCATAATCCAGCATCGGCTGGTTGAGGTCGGTCACGACGTAACGGGCATCGGGTGACAGCTTCGGCGCCAGGTTGCGCGTTACGACGCCGCTGCCGGCCGCGGTTTCCAGCACCGCTTTGGGCGAAAGGGCGGCCGCACGCTGCGAGATATCGCGGGCGTAAGGTTCGAAAATCAGGGGAACCATGTAGCGGTCGTAGTTTTCAGGGATCGAGCCTGCAAAAATCTTGTCGCCTGCTGACATGGCCTGTCCTCTGCGTTACGCTTGTCGCTCCAAAGAAAAGAAAAACAAATCGGGAGGCTGTGGTGCGCGCCAGAAAATTGCCGGGCAAGTCGCTTGCTATCAAGTCATACGTTACACTGGCCGCGCTATTTTGCACCGCACTGATTTGTGCGAGCCCCGCGTTGGCGCAGAAAAAGGGCGGCACGCTCCGGCTCTATCACAATGACAATCCGCCCTCGACGTCGCTGCTGGAAGAATCGACCATCGCTTCGGTGATGCCGTTCGCGGCCGTCTTCAACAACCTCGTGACGTTCGATCCGGCCAAGGTCCACGAGAGCATCGAGACCGTGATTCCCGATCTCGCCGAAAGCTGGGCGTGGGACCAGACCAACACCAAACTGACGTTCAAGCTGCGGCAGGGCGTCAAATGGCACGACGGCCAGCCGTTCACCGCAAAGGACGTGCAATGCACCTGGCGGATGCTGATCGGCAAGGCCGAGACGCAGGACTTCAAGCGCAACCCGCGCAAGGTCTGGTACAGCAAGCTGCAGGACATCAGCGTCAATGGCGACTTCGAGGCGACGTTCGAACTGAGCGAGCCGCAGCCGAGCCTGCCGGTGCTGCTCGCCAGTGCCTTCTCGGCGGTCTATCCCTGCCATGTGTCGCAACAGATCATGCGCACCAAGCCGGTGGGCACCGGTCCGTTCAAATTCGTCGAGTTCAAGCGCGGCGATTCGATCCGTCTCGTGCGCAATCCCGAATATTTCAAGAAGGACCGGCCGTATCTCGACGAGATCACGGTGCGCACGATCGACAGCCGCGCCACGCGCATGCTGGCGTTCTCGACCGGCGATTACGATATCACCTTTCCCTCCGACGTCAGCATTCCCCTGATGAAGGACGTCAAGGCGCGGGCGCCGAATGCGATCTGCGAGGTCATCACCACCGGCACCCTGATCAATCTGATGGTCAACCGCGTCAATCCGCCGTTCGACAATCCCGACATGCGCAAGGCGATGTCGCTGGCGCTCGACCGCAAGCCGTTCAACACCATCCTGATGGAGGGAACCGCGCGGCTCGGCGGCGCGATGCTGCCGAAGCCGGAGGGTGAGTGGGGCATGCCTTCGGAGATGCAGGCGACGTTGACCGGCTACGGTTCCGAAGCCGAGAAGAATCTCGCCGAGGCCCAGGCGATCATGCAGAAGCTCGGCTACAGCGACGCCAAGCCGCTGCAGATCAAGCTGCAGACGCGCAACCTGCCGACCTACCGCGACCCCGCCGTGATCGTGTCCGACCAGCTCAAGAAGATCTACATCGTTGCCGAATTGGACATCCTGGATACGCCGCGCTGGTACGCCAAGCTGCAGCGCAAGGATTACACGATCGGCCTCAACGTCACCGGCGTGAGCGTCGACGACCCCGACGGCAACATCGTCGAGAATTATTCGTGCAACTCCGAGCGCAACTATACCCAGTACTGCAACGCCGATGTCGACCGGCTGCTGGTGGCGCAGTCACGCGAACTCGACAAGGAGAAGCGGCGGAAGATGGTGTGGGATATCGAGCGCATCCTGGTGGAGGACGCCGCGCGTCCCGTGATCCTGCACGGCGCCGCCGGCAATTGCTGGCAGCCGCACGTGAAGAACTTCAAGCCGCATGACAACAGCCAGTACAACAACCTGCGGTTCGAGGACGTCTGGCTGGATAAATAGAATTCCGCTGCACCGTCATTGCGAGGAGCGATAGCGACGAAGCAATCCATCTATCCCCGCGCTGAGGGATGGATTGCTTCGCTTCGCTCGCAATGACGGTGAAAACTACTGCTGGCTCTGCCACTGCCCGGGCCGTCCGGCCTGTTCGACCTTGACCGCCACCGTCAGCGTCTCCGTGCCGCCGCCATAACGCGTGCCGCGCACCGGCGCTGCGCCGAGATAATCGAGTCCGATGGCGATGCGGGCGTGGGCATCGGTGGTGCAGATGCCGTTGGCGGCGTCGAAGCCGACCCAGCCCAGATCTGCCACGAACGCTTCCGCCCAGGCGTGGCCGGCCTGCTGCTGGGTGGTGCCGTCGGAGCGCAGGAAGTGCCCGGAGACGAAACGCGCCGGCACGCCGCCGGAGCGGGCGCAGGCGATGAAGATATGTGCGTAGTCCTGGCAGACGCCGCGCTTGAGCGCGAAGGCTTCTGCCGCCGACGTCCCCGAATTGGTCGGATCCTCGTCGAACGTCATGTGCTCGTTGATCTGCACCATCAGCGCGTGCAGGAAGCCGAGTACGTCGTCGCCGGATTCCGAACGCAGCTCGCGGGCGAAGGTCGCCATCGCCGGATTGACTTCGGTCAGGTCCGTCGAGCGCAGAAACAGGCTCGGCGGAAACCGTTCGTCGGTGCCGCGCAGCACGCCGCCGGTGTCGTGGGTCTCGACCAGGCCCTCGACATTGATCGTGAGGTCGGCGATCGGCCCGTGCGTCAGCACATGGGTGACGTTGCCGAATGCATCCTCGTGCATGTCGAGCCGGGAATCGGTCGAGACGTCGATCTGCCATTCGGCGACATATTGGCCGTCATGGCTGCCGGGCGTCATCCGCAGAATCTGGATCACGCCCGAGGCCGGGGGCTCGTAGCGATAGGTGGTGGAATGGGCAATTCGCAGGCGCATGGGTGGAACCGTTGCTTTACTTCGTCGTCATTCCGGGATGGTCCGCAGGACCAGACCCGGAATCTCGAGATTCCGGGCTCGATGCTGCGCATCGCCCCGGAATGACGGATACTATTATATCAAATATTGCTTGGTAATGATCTCTCCCAGCCGGGCGTTGTCCGAAATGAATTCCTGGATGAATTCGTGGACGCCGTGCTGGAAGATATCGTCCATATGGCTGTGCTCGAGCCGGTTGCGGACGCCGCGGGCGTGGCGCTGGGAGGCGCCCTGGCGGCCATAGGCGACGCCGATCTGGTCGAGATTGCGCACGAGGTTGCTGTAGCAACTCGCCAGCGAGCGCGGCAGCGTGTCGTTGAGGATCAGCAAATCGGCGATCAGCCACGGTTTCAGCGTCTCGCGATAGACCCAGTGATAGGCCGTCAGCGCCGACACCGAGCGCAGGATCGAGGTCCACTGGTAGTAATCGAGGGGGCCGCCGACATGCTCTTCTTCCGGCAGCAGTACGTGGTATTTCACGTCGAGAATGCGCGCGGTGTTGTCGGCGCGCTCCAGATGCAGCCCGAGCCGCGAGAACCAGTAGGCGTCGTTGCGCAGCATGGTCCGGTAGGCCGAACCGTCGAACCGCAGCGAGGTCTCCTGCACGAAACGGAGAAACCGTGCCAGCTCCTCGCGGCTGGAGGTGCCCTTGCCCCAGACTTCCTGCAACTCGATCCAGGCCGAGTTGATGGTGTCCCACATTTCAGACGTCAGCGCGGTTCGCACCGAGCGCGAATTGAGCCGCGCGGCCTCGATGCAGTTCTTGATCGAGGAGGGGTTCGACGGCGAGAACGCCAGATATTCGACGACGTTCTGCTCGTTGGCTTCCTCATAGGCCTGGAAGAAACTCGAACTGACGCCGGCGGTCAGCAGCGCCGATTCCCACTCGTTGGTCTTGCCGATATAGGCGGCGGGGAGCGCGGTAACGCGAAGGGTCGCGTCGATGGTACGCGCAATATATTCGGCGCGCTCGACATAGCGGGCCAGCCAGTACAGGTTTTCGGCGGTGCGCGACAGCATCTCTATTCGTCCAGTATCCAGGTGTCCTTGGTGCCGCCGCCCTGGCTCGAATTGACCACCAGCGAGCCTTCCTTCAGCGCCACGCGGGTCAGCCCGCCCGGCACGATGGTGACCTGCTTGCTGCCGGTCAGCACGAACGGCCTGAGATCGACGTGGCGCGGGGCGAGACCGGAGGCCGTACAGGTCGGGCAGGTCGACAGCGCCAGCGTCGGCTGGGCGATAAAACCTTCGGGCTCGCGCTTGAGCTTGTCGCGGAACGCCTCGATCGTCGCCTTGGTGGCGGCGGGGCCGATCAGCATGCCGTAGCCGCCGGAGCCATGGACTTCCTTGACGACAAGGTCGCCAAGATTGTCGAGCACGTAGGACAGGTCCTTCGGCTCGCGGCAGCGCCAGGTCGGCACGTTCTTCAGGATCGGTTCTTCGCCGAGATAGAATTTCACGACCTCGGGCATGTAGGAGTAGATCGCCTTGTCGTCGGCGATGCCGGTTCCGACTGCGTTCGCCAGCGTGACGTTGCCGGCCGCATAGGCCGACATCAGCCCGGGCACGCCGAGCGCCGAATCCGGACGGAAGGTGAGGGGATCGAGGTAATCGTCGTCAACGCGGCGATAGATCACGTCGACGCGTTTCAGCCCCTCGGTGGTGCGCATGAACACTTCGTCGTTCTTGACGACGAGGTCGCGGCCCTCGACGAGCTCGATCCCAAGTTTGTCGGCGAGGAACGAGTGCTCGTAATAGGCGGAGTTGTAGACGCCGGGCGTCATCAGCGCGACGGTCGGCTCGGCCGAGGCCGAGAGCGGCGCTACCGAGCGCAGCGCCGACAACAATTCGTCGGGATAACGCTCTACCGGCGCCACGCGGTGGCGGGCGAACAGGTCTGGAAACAGCCGCATCATGATTTCGCGGTTTTCCAGCATGTAGGAGACGCCGGATGGCGTGCGGGCGTTGTCCTCCAGCACGATGAAATTGTCGGCGTCCACCCGGACGATGTCGATGCCGGCGATGTGGACATAGACGTCATGCGGTACGTCCTGGCCGTTCATTTCAGGCCGGAACACCGGGTTCTGGAAGATCAGATCGTCCGGAATGATGTTGGCGCGGAGGATGTCGCGGCCGTGATAGATGTCGCGCAGGAACATGTTGAGGGCGCGAACCCGCTGCTTCAGCCCCTTTTCCAGGGTAGTCCATTCCTTCGCCGACATGATCCGCGGGATCACGTCGAACGGGATCAGCCGTTCCTGGGCCTCCGCGTCGCCATAGACGGCGAAGGTGATGCCGATCCGGCGGAACAGCAGTTCCGCTTCCTGACGGCGATATTCAAGGGCGTCCGGAGGGGTCTCCTTCAGCCAGCGGGAGAGCTCCTGATAGGCCGGGCGGAGGTCGCCGCCGGGGCCGTTCATTTCATCGAACGCTACTGCCATATATCCTGACTGTCTTTCGAAGCCATGCCACACACTGCATGACCTGAAGGGATGGTAGCAAGGGCCGGGCCAGCGCGATATGCATTGCGTTACGGCATTTGGTATGGATAGTCCGCCGCGTTGCCCGAAAATAAGGCTGCCGGGTGCTTATTTCGGCAGCAAACCCTCGTGACTTCAATGCGTTGCTTGCGCAAAATCACGGGTACAGGTGAGGAGAAGTCATGAGCGAGATCGTCACGGCGGGAATTCTGGTCATTGGTGACGAGATCCTGTCCGGCCGGACCAAGGACAAGAACATCGGTTTCATCGCCGAGTACCTGACCAATATCGGTATCGACCTGAAGGAAGTCCGCGTCGTCGCCGACGACGAGGGAGACATCATCGCGGCCCTTGATGCGCTGCGGAAACGCTACACCTACGTCTTTACCACCGGCGGCATCGGCCCGACCCATGACGACATCACCGCCGACAGCGTCGCCAAGGCGTTCGGCGTCAAGATCGACCATCACCCCGAAGTGGTCGCCCGGTTTCGCGAGCGCTGGACCGAGCAGGACCTCAACGAGGCGCGGCTGCGCATGGCGCGCGTGCCTGATGGCGCCGAGCTGATCCAGAGCGCGACCATCCTCGCGCCGGGCTTCAAGCTCGGCAACGTCATCGTGATGGCCGGCATTCCCACCATCATGCAGGCGATGATGGACATCGTGGCGCCGAAACTGAAATCGGGCGTACGCATGCTGTCGGACACGGTCCGCGCCAACGCCCGCGAAGGCGACATCGGCGGGCCGTTGCGCGACATCGCCAACGCCCATCCCGACACCATCATCGGCAGCTATCCCTTCATGGACGAGGACAAGAAGCCGAACACCAACCTCGTCGTCCGCTCGCGCGATCCGGAAAAGCTCAACGCCGCGATGAATGCGGTGAAGGAGATGTTGGCGGCGCTCGGCGTGGCGAAATAGCGAACACAGGACAGAGAGCGTGGCAGAGAAGAGTTCCGAACTGAGCGCGCAGGAGCGGGCCGGCAAGGCGTTTCCGGTCTCGTGGGATCAGTTCCACCGGGACTGCCGGGCGCTGACCTGGCGACTGAACGAAGTCGGGCCGTTTCACGCCGTCATCGCCATCACCCGCGGTGGTCTCGTGCCGGCGGCGATCGTGGCGCGCGAACTCGGCGTGCGCGTGATCGATACCGTCTGCATCGCCAGTTACGACCACAACAAGCAGGGCGAGCTGCAAGTGTTGAAGGCGATCTCGGACGAAACCGCCAAGCTCGGCGGCGGCACCGGCAAGGGGCTGCTGATCGTCGACGACCTCGTCGATACCGGCAAGACCGGACGGCTGGTCCGTGACATGATGCCGGACGCGCATTTCGCCACCGTCTACGCCAAGCCGATGGGCAAGCCGCTGGTCGATACCTTCATCACCGAAGTGTCGCAGGATACCTGGATCTTCTTTCCCTGGGATACCGCGCTGTCGTTCCAGCCGCCGATCCGCGACGGCGCGGCGTAATCGTCATTGCGAGGAGCGCTAGCGACGAAGCAATCCATCCATCGGTTATGCCGAGTATGGATTGCTTCGCTGCGCTCGCAATGACGCTGTAAGGCATCGAGCCATATCCATGCCCCTTCAAAACCGCGTCACGCCATCAGGCGATATCATCGCCACCCCGCACCGCGGCCTGTTCACCGGCAATCGCGGCATCATCCACGATCCCGCGACGAAGACGCTGCAGAAAAAGCGCTGGTCGAGCCCGGCCTGGATCACCTGCGTCTGCGAATTCAGGGGCTGGCGGCGCAAGGTGATGGGTGGGCGGAGCTGGACCGAGCTGTTTTTCCTCGATGAGGCGACGGCCTTCGCCGCCGGGCATCGCCCGTGCTTCTTCTGCCGGCGCGAGGATGCCAACCGGTTTCGTAGCTGCTGGGAGCAAGGAAATGGCGTGAAGGATGTTCGTGCAAAGGAAATGGACGCGGTGTTGCACGGCGAACGGCTGGAGCGGCGCAGGAAGCGGCTGCATCCGCTGCCGATGCCGGTGGGGCGATTGCCTGATGGCGCGATGGTGCAGATGGGCGATGAGAGTTTTCTGATCGTGCAGGGCAGGGCGCTGCAATGGTCGATGGCGGGTTATAGTGAAACGAAAGCTGCGCTCGACGCTGCGCAATTGCTGACGCCCCCGTCAACGCTGCGGGCGTTCAGCGCCGGGTATCGGCCGGTGCTGCATCCGAGCGCGGTGTAACTTCCGTCATTGCGAGGAGCGGAGCGACGAAGCAATCCATCTATCCGTTATGCCGCGCGATGGATTGCTTCGCTGCGCTCTCAAGCGCAAACGCTTCGCGTTTGTCGCTGACAATGACGGCTAGCCCAACCGCTCTCTTGCCAGCTTCGCACCCGCGCCCAGCGCCGCCAGCTTGGCTTCCGCGATATCCCGCCGCATCGGCGCCATGCCGCAATTCGTCGTGGCGACGATGTTGCTCTTCGGCACGAATTTCGACACCGCCTCGATCACCTTGACGACGTCCTCGGCCGTCTCGACCGTATCGCTGGCGACGTCGATGACGCCGGCCTGGATGATCTTGCCGGGCAGGGCCGCCAGCAAATCCAGCGGCACACGCGAATTGCGGCACTCGATCGCGACCTGCTGGATCGGGCTCTTGGCGATCGCCGGAAAAATATCCTCGTATTGCCGCCACTCGGCGCCCAGCGTCTGCTTCCAGTCGGTGTTGGCCTTGATGCCGTAGCCGTAGCAGATGTGGACCGCGGTGGTGCAGGTGAGTCCCTCGGCCGCCCGCTCCAGCGCCTTGATGCCCCAGTCCGAGACCTCGTCCATGAAGACGTTGAAGGCGGGCTCGTCGAACTGGATCACGTCGACGCCATCGGCCTGCAACGCCTTGGCCTCGGTGTTGAGCAGTTCGGCAAAGGCGAACGCCATTTTGACCTTGTCGCCGTAATACCGATCCGCAACCGTGTCGGCGATGGTCATCGGGCCGGGCAGGGTGAACTTCAGCTTGCGCGTGGTGTGGGCGCGGGCGACGCGAGCTTCGTCCGCATGGACGCGACCCTTGAGGGTGAGCGGCGCCACCACCTGCGGCACCATCGCCTTGTAGCGATCGTTGCGGATGCCCATCTCGACCTTGTGGGCGAAATCGATGCCCTCGATCTTTTCCAGAAAGCCGTGGACGAAATGCTGCCGGGCCTGCTCGCCCTCGGTGACGATGTCGACGCCGGAATCTTCCTGCAGCTTCACCGCCAGCATGGTGGCGTCGCGCTTGGCGCGGGCGAGTTCGTCGCCCTTCGACTTCCAGGGCGCCCACAGCGTGTTCGGCTCGGCCAGCCATTCCGGCTTCGGCAAGGAGCCTGCGATCGTGGTCGGAAACAGCATGGGGCCTCCCGTTTGTATTGATTGAGCGCCTGTCTGCCATGTCTTATGATCGAGGTACAGAACAACAAACGTCGGCGTTACCGGGAATAAAACCCCGCGTGACGCCGCGCGAGGGAGCCCATGATCGACCTGCACTATGCGCCGACGCCCAACGGCTGGAAGATCTCGATCATGCTGGAGGAACTCGGGCTCCCGTATCAGGTCATCCCCGTCAACATCCGCGCCGGCGAGCAGTTCAAGCCGGAGTTTCTCGCCATCAGCCCGAACAACCGCATTCCGGCGATCGTCGACCGCGCGCCGACCGATGGCGGCGAGCCGATTTCGGTGTTCGAAACCGGCGCGATCCTGATCTATCTCGCCGACAAGGCCGGGCGCTTTCTGCCGAAGGAAACGCGGGCACGCTCCCACGTCATCGAGTGGCTGATGTGGCAGATGAGCGGGCTGGGGCCGATGCTCGGCCAGCACGGCCATTTCGCGCTCTATGCGGCGGAGAAGATTCCCTATGCGATCGAACGCTACCGCGACGAGGCGGCGCGGCTGTACAAGGTGCTCGATACCCAACTCGGCAAGACCGGCGCCTGTGTCGCCGGCGATTATTCGATCGCCGACATCGCCTGCTTCCCCTGGACCATGACCCACAAGGCGCAGG
>JAQSDT010000741.1 GCA_029946075.1 bacterium
AAACGATCCGGCATGCCCTGCGTTTGCAAGGCCCGCCGGATTTCAGATCTTCTGATTGTATTCGCCGACTTCCGGATGCGTGCGCAGCACGGAATCCATCGCCTCGAACATGTCGCGCATGCGCTGTTCCGAGACCGGGCTTTCGACCACGACGACCAGTTCCGGCTTGTTGGATGACGCCCGCACCAGGCCCCAGCTGCCGTCCTCGACGGTGACGCGGACGCCGTTGACAGTGACGAGATCGCGGATCTTCTGGCCGGCGACCGTCTCGCCGTTCTTCTGCTTGTCCTCGAAATGCTTCACCACGGCAGCCGCGACGCCGTATTTGGTCTCATCGGCGCAGTGCGGCGACATCGTCGGCGACGACCAGGTCTTCGGCAGCGCGTCCTTCAGGTCCGCCATCGACCTCCCGGTCGCGCGATCCAGCATCTCGCAGATCGCGATCGCCGAAACCAGGCCGTCGTCATAGCCGCGGCCGGTCGGCTTGTTGAAGAAGAAGTGCCCGGATTTTTCGAAGCCGGCGAGCGCGCCCATCTCGTTGGTGCGGCGCTTCATGTAGGAATGGCCGGTCTTCCAGTATTCGACCTTCGCACCCTGCTTCTGCAGCACCGGATCCGTCACGAACAGGCCGGTGGATTTCACGTCGACCACGAATTGCGCATCCTTGTGGATCGCCGACATGTCGCGCGCCAGCATCACGCCGACCTTGTCGGCGAAGATTTCCTCGCCGGTATTGTCGACCACGCCGCAGCGGTCGCCATCGCCGTCGAAACCGAGGCCGATGTCGGCCTTGTTCGCGAGCACGGCGTCGCGGATCGCGTGCAGCATTTCCATGTCTTCGGGATTCGGATTGTATTTCGGGAAGGTATGATCGAGCTCGGTGTCGAGCGGGATCACCTCGCAGCCGATCGCTTCCATCACCTGCGGCGCGAACGCGCCCGCGGTGCCGTTGCCGCAGGCGACCACGACCTTCAGCTTGCGCTTCAGCTTCGGACGGCTGGTGAGATCGGCGATGTAGCGCGCCGGATAATTCTCGTGAAACTCATAGGAGCCGCCCGCCTTGTTGGTGAATTCGGCGTTGAGCACGATTTCCTTCAGCCGCGTCATCTCGTCGGGCCCGAAGGTCATCGGGCGGTTGGCGCCCATCTTGACGCCGGTCCAGCCATTGTCGTTATGCGACGCGGTCACCATCGCGACGCAGGGCACGTCGAGATCGAACTGCGCGAAATAGGCCATCGGCGTCACGGCCAGACCGATGTCGTGCACCTTGCAGCCCGCCGCCATCAGGCCGGTGATCAACGCGTATTTGATCGAGGCCGAATAGCCGCGGAAATCGTGACCGGTGACGATCTCCTGGCGGACGCCGAGTTCGGCGATCAACGCGCCGAGCCCCATGCCCAACGCCTGAATCCCCATCAGGTTGATTTCCTTCTCGAACAGCCAGCGCGCGTCATATTCGCGAAAGCCGGTCGCCTTCACCATCGGCCCGGATTCATAGGCATAGGTATTGGGAACCAGCGCAGGTTTCGGCTTCGGAAACATCAGGGATAGCCTTGTGAAAATACGAAAACGATCACGCAGCCTTAGCCAATGCGGAGGCGCAGAGGAAGGCGGGAAAACGGGCTTGTGGCGGTTATTGCGGCGGATTTGACGGTTGCGGTAAACGGCAGTGCCGGACTAGCCGCCGGATTGCCGAATTTCCGCTTCGATGACAATTTTCAACGGCGGCAGGGCAAGCTGCACGGTGTCCCATACCAACCGGGCCGCAACGTCCTCGTAGTCGTGACGATAGACGTTCCCGGCATTTGCCATCTGCTTCCACGAAATCCCTGGATGCCGTGCTTTCAGCTCATCTGGCAGGAGTCGCGATGCTTCAGATATGATTTCGAGGCAGCGGGTGACTGCGTAGAAGGCACGCACATCTGCCTTGAATGTTTCGCGATCCGCCCCCGCGACAAAGTTCACCGCCAGGTCGATGTGATGAAGGATATCGCGGAGCGCGCGGTCCGTAGAGTTAGAAGGCATAGATCGCGTCGGCCACCGCAGCGGGGCGAACATAAGACTTGAGCCCCTCGCGATTCACGACATCGACCGGCCCGTCGAACAACTTCGCGATGTAGTCCTTGATGTCCAAATAGTCGAAGACCGTCACGCGAGCGTCCGGATCGATTTCAATCATGATATCGATGTCGCTATCGGACCGATTGTCGCCACGCGCCACCGAGCCAAACACGGCGGCGTGCATCACACCGCGCCCGCGCAGGGCGGGTTCGGAGCGGCGCAAGGTCTCCAAGGCTTCGGAGCTATTCATCGGCTGAATATAGCATACCGCGAAGCCAACCGGGAGGGGGCGGCAAAGCTTACTGCTCGAGCACCAGCTTGCCGTTGGCGTATTCGAAGCGCTTCAGCCGCGACAGGAACGACAGGCCGAGCAGGTTTTCCGACAGCGCCTCGTCCGGCAGCACGAGGGCGTCGACGTCGCGCACGATGAGACCGCCGAGATCCAGCATGGCGATGCGCGTGCGGGCGGCCTTGACGCTGCCATTGGCGGTGGAGACGGTGGCATTGTAGTCGCCGCGCGAAGGACGGAAGCCGAAGCGTGCGGCGGACTTTTCGTTCAGCGCCACCAGCGAGGCGCCGGTGTCGACCATGAAACTCAATCGCTGGCCGTCGATCCGGCCGTCGGCTTGAAAATGACCGCGGGCATCGCGCGGAATGCTCAGGCTGCGTCCCGAGGTAACCTGCGCGACTGTCTCGGTCGCCGGTTTGCGCGGCGACGCGTTGGCGGATGCCGGCTGCATCTTGTCCGCCATCTGCGCCATATAGGTGCCGGCGCCGATCAGCACGGCGGCAATGATCATGAGGTTACGCATTACGCCACTCGGTTACGAGATCGCCGATTTCACCACGTCCGCTGCCAAGCCGCGACTAACGAAGACGGTCGAGGCTGCCATTTTGGCTAAAAGGATGAGCGAAGCGTTAACGGGACTACTTGAACTTCTCCCCGCGAAGAGCCGGGCGAGGGAGTCTGTTACGTCCCGCGTGGCTTGACGCGGCGGGTCGGCAGCGCCGTGGCCGGATCTTCCGGCCAGGGATGCCGGGGGTAACGACCGCGGAGGTCGGAGCGCACGGCGGCATAGCTGCCGCGCCAGAAGCCCGGCAGATCGCGCGTCACCTGCACCGGGCGCTGTGCCGGCGACAACAGTTCCAGCACCAGCGGAACCGCACCTTTGGCGATCGAGGGATGCGTATTGAGCCCGAACAGTTCCTGCAACCGAACCGCAATGGTCGGCCCCTGCTCGGCCTCGTAATCGATCGCCAGCATGGTGCCGGTCGGCGCTTCGAAATGCGTCGGCGCCTCGCGCTCCAGCCGCGTGCGCAATTCCCACGGCAGCAGGGCCATCATGGCGTCCGAGAGTTCGCCGGGCGAAAACTCCTTCAGCGAGATCTTGTCGTACAGCGCAGACGCCAGCCAGTTGTCGGCATCGGCTGCGAGCGCCGCATCCGACAGATCGGGCCAGTTCTCGCCCTCTGCCTTGCGCAGGAACATCACACGGCCACGCCATTGTTGCAGGGACTTCGACCACGGCAGTTTGTCGAGGCCGGCCGCAACCAGTCCCGCCGCAAAGATGCGCGCCGTATCCGCCGAAGGCGACAGTGCCATCGGCGCTTCCGACAGCGTTATCGCGTGCAGCGTCCGCTTCCGGCGCCCGCGCAACGCCATCGCCCCGCGGTCGAACGTAATCTCCTCGGTATTCTCGATCTGGCCGGCAAAGCGCGTTTCGATATCGGCCTGCGCGATCGGCGCCGCCAGCAGGATGCGCCCTTGCGCGGCGGTGCCGGTCAGTTCGCCGACGGAGATATAGGGGGCCCGCGCCAGCGACGAGGCTTGCTCGACAGCCGCGCCGCGGCCATTGGCGAGCACAAAACTGCCATTGCCACGGTTGCGCGCGACGCGATCGGGGAAGGCAAGCGCCAGCATGATGCCGGTGGACGGTTCGGCATCCTCGCCGGGCGGACCCTCGGTCGCCGCCACCTGCTGGGCCCAGCGCTGCGCCAGACTGCGGGCACTCGAGGCGCGCTGCGAACGGTCACGGCGAAACTGATCGAGCCGGACATCGAGGTCGGCGCTGTCGCCGCCGAGGCCGCGTTCGGTCAGGATAGCCGCGATCTCGCCGGCCTCTTCGCCTGCACCCAGCCGATGCGAATCCACGATCATCCGCGCCAGCCGCGGCGGCAGCGCCAACGCCCTCAGGCTCTTTCCCTCCGCGGTGATCCGGCCATCGGAATCGAGCGCGCCGAGTTCGTCGAGCAGCGCGGTGGCCTCCTTCAGCGCCGGCGCCGGCGGCGGATCGAGGAACGCCAGCGTCGCGGGATCGCGGACGCCCCATTGCGCGAGATCGAGCACGAGCGAGGAGAGATCGGCCGAAAGAATTTCAGGCTGGGTATAGGGCACCAGCGAAGCCGTTTGCGGCTCGTCCCACAGCCGGTAGCAGACGCCGGGCTCGGTCCGGCCGGCGCGGCCCCGGCGCTGATCGACCGCCGCGCGCGAGGCGCGCACGGTTTCCAGACGGGTCAGACCGATATCGGGCTCGTAGCGCGGCACCCGCGCCATGCCGGAATCGACGACGATGCGCACGCCCTCGATAGTCAGCGAGGTCTCGGCGATCGAGGTCGCGAGCACGACCTTGCGCTGGCCTTTTGGCGCCGGCGCGATGGCGCGGTCCTGCACGGCGGCATCGAGCGCGCCGAACAGCGGCACGATCTCGATGCCGGCGTCGTGCACGCGCTCGGCAAGGAAGTTCTGCGTGCGGCGGATTTCGGCGGCGCCCGGCAGAAACGCCAGCACCGAGCCGGGATCGGCACGCAGCGCGGTCGCAATCGCATCCGCCATCTGCCGCTCCAGCGGTGCATCCGCCTTGCGGCCGAGATAGCGCGTCTCCACCGGAAAGGCGCGGCCTTCGCTGGCGACCACGGGCGCATCGCCGAGTAGTTTGCCGACCCGTGCACCATCAAGCGTCGCCGACATCACGAGGATGCGAAGATCCTCGCGCAAGCCGGTTTGCGCATCGCGCGCCAGCGCCAGCCCCAGATCCGCGTCGAGCGAGCGTTCGTGAAACTCGTCGAACAGCACGGCGGCGACGCCATCCAGTTCGGGATCGTCGAGAATCTGCCGCGCGAAGATTCCCTCGGTGACGACCTCGATCCGGGTCGCGCGCGATACCTTCGAGCCGAAGCGGACGCGATAGCCGACGGTTTCGCCGGCGCGTTCGCCGAGCGTCCGCGCCATCCGGTCGGCGCTGGCGCGGGCCGCGATCCGCCGCGGCTCCAGCATGATGATCTTCCGGCCCTTCAGCCAGGGCGCATCGAGCAGTGCCAGCGGCACTCGGGTAGTCTTGCCGGCCCCGGGAGGCGCGACCAGCACTGCGGTGTTACCAGCCGTCAGCGTGCGCGCGAGTTCGTCGAGCACCGCATCGATCGGGAGGGGCGTGTCGAAGGTGCGGGGCAATTTGCGACTCGCAGTTGACTCTTCCCCTCTCCCCTTGTGGGAGAGGGTGGCTTCGCGAAGCGAAGACGGGTGAGGGGTATCTCTCCCCGGATGCATACCCCTCATCCGGCGCTTCGCGCCACCTTCTCCCACAAGGGGAGAAGGGAAGAAAGATCAAGTCGAAGCCCGCCCAACGCTCTCATAAGTGAAACCGTGCGCCGCCATGTCCTCGGGGCGGTAGATGTTGCGCAAATCGACCACGACGGGATGCGCCATCTCGCGTTTCACCCGTTCCAGATCGAGCGTGCGATACTGCACCCATTCGGTAACGACCACGGCCGCATCCGCGCCGCGCAGGCACTCATAGGGATCGTCGCAATATTCGATGTCGGGTAATTCCTTGCGCGCCTGCTCCATGCCGACCGGATCGTGCGCGCGCACCTTCGCGCCCATGTCGAGCAATCCCGTCACCAGCGGGATCGACGGCGCCTCGCGCATATCGTCGGTATCGGGCTTGAAAGTGAGACCGAGCACCGCGACCGTCTTGCCGCGCAGGCTGCCGCCCGCTGCGTTGGAGACCTTGCGCGCCATCGCGCGCTTGCGGTTGTCGTTGACGCCGAGCACGGCCTCGACGATGCGCAGTTGCACGTCGTGATCAAGCGCAATCTTGACCAGCGCGCGGGTGTCCTTCGGAAAACACGAGCCGCCGAAACCCGGGCCGGCATGCAGGAATTTCGATCCGATGCGATTGTCGAGGCCGATGCCGCGCGCGACTTCCTGGACGTCGGCGCCGACCTTTTCGGAAAGGTCGGCGATCTCGTTGATGAAGGTGATCTTGGTGGCGAGAAACGCGTTTGCCGCATACTTGATCAGTTCGGCGGTGCGCCGCGCCGTGTACATCACCGGCGCCTGGTTGAGCGACAGCGGCCTATAGACATCGCCGAGCACTTTTCGTCCGCGTTCGTCGGAGGTTCCAACCACGATACGGTCGGGGAATTTGAAGTCGCGGATCGCGGCGCCCTCGCGCAGAAATTCCGGATTGGAGGCGACCACCACGTCGGCGGCCGGATTGGCCTCGCGGATCAGCCGCTCGACCTCGTCGCCGGTGCCGACCGGCACGGTCGATTTGGTGACGACCACGGTGAAGCCGGACAGCGCACCGGCGATTTCGCGCGCGGCGGCGTGGACGTAGCTGAGGTCGGCGTGGCCGTCGCCGCGACGTGAGGGCGTGCCGACCGCGATGAAGACGGCATCGGCATCGGCCACCGGCGCGGACAGGTCGGTGGTAAAGTCGAGGCGCCCGGCCTTGACGTTGGCCGCCACCAGCGCATCGAGCCCGGGCTCGAAGATCGGGATCTCGCCCCGCCGCAGCGAGTCGATCTTGCCGGCATCCTTGTCGACACAGGTGACGTGGTGGCCGAAATCGGCAAAGCAGGCACCGGACACCAGCCCCACATAGCCCGTGCCAATCATGGCAATGCGCATAGATCTACCTGCTCGTTATAGTTAACACCGACCCGGATTTGCCGGGGTCTTAGAGCATTTTGCGGCAAAGGGGAAACCGGAAAACCGAAGGAATCCGGCATGTCATTTGTATGAATAAAGGAGAAAGCAACGGATCGGGCCGATGATGCGGCCGCGCCGCACCGAAAAGGGACATCCATGACTGTAAACGGCACATCCGCCGTTCCTGCTGCCCGGATCGACTGGGTGGATTACGCCAAGGGCATCTGCATCGTCATGGTCGTGATGATGCATTCGGTGCTGGGCGTGGAAGCGGCTGCCGGTCAGAACGGCTTCATGCACGCCGTCGTAATGTTCGCAAAACCGTTCCGGATGCCGGATTTCTTCCTGATTTCGGGCCTGTTCCTGGCCGTCGTGATCGATCGCGACTGGCGCACCTATCTCGACCGCAAGGTGGTGCATTTCGTCTATTTCTACGTGCTGTGGGTAACCATCCAGTTCGGCTTCAAGGCGCCGGGTTTTGCCGCCGAAACCGGTTGGCAGCATGTCGGCTACCTCTATCTCGAATCCTTCATCGAGCCGTTCGGCACGCTCTGGTTCATCTACCTGCTGCCGATCTTCTTCGTCGTCACAAAACTTTCACGCTCGATGCCGCCGGCCGCGATCTGGCTCGTCGCCGCCGCGCTTGAAATGGCGCATGTCGCCACCGGCTGGACCGTGATCGACGAGTTCTGTGCGCGCTTCGTCTATTTCTATTCAGGCTACCTGTTCGCAAATCATGTGTTTGCGCTCTCGAACGGCGCGCGGGCCAAGCCCATGCTCGCCTTGATTGGACTGGCGCTGTGGGCGCTGCTCAATGGCGCGCTGGTCTCGACCGGTAACAGCGATTGGCCGCTGGTGTCGCTCGCGCTCGGATTTGCCGGCGCCGGCGCCATCATCGTGGCGGGCACGCTGCTGGCACGCATGCAGTGGCTCAACTTCCTGCGCTATTGCGGCGAGCATTCGATCGTCATCTATCTCGCTTTCTTCCTGCCGATGGCGGCGACCCGAACGCTGTTGCTGCGCACCGGGCTTGTTCCGGACATCGGACTGGTTTCGCTGATCGTAACCGTCGCAGGCGTCGTCGGTGCCGTCGTGATCTGGCGGCTGGCGCTGGCGCTGCGTGCCAACCTCCTGTTCGAGCGTCCCGAGACCTTCTGGATCGCACCGAAAAAGGCAGGGCCCGCGTTGCAGGCAGCGGAGTAGGTTCACCGTATCCCCGTCGTCCCGGCGAAGGCCGGGACCCATACGCCGTGCAGCAAACAATTGCGGAAGGTCTCTATGGCCCTCGTTTGAATCATGAGGCCACGGAGTGTGGGTCCAGGCTCGCGCTTCGCTTGGCCGGGACGACGATAAATGGTGTGCGACACTCCTAGATTTCTGCGCCCCAAGGCTGTCATTCCCGCGCAAAAATCCCTAAATTTCGGCCATGCCGAAATCAGCCCCCACAGCCGCCGCCAAACCCGCTCCCGCCACTGCGAAGCCCGCCAAACAATCCGGCAAGGGCGACCATGTGTTCCTGGTCGACGGTTCCTCCTACATCTTCCGCGCCTACCACGCGCTGCCGCCGCTGAACCGCAAGTCGGACGGGCTGCAGGTCAATGCCGTGCTGGGCTTCTGCAACATGCTGTGGAAGCTCCTGCGCGATATGCCGGAGGACAACCGGCCGACACATCTGGCGATCATCTTCGACAAGTCGGAAGTGACGTTCCGCAACAAGCTCTATCCCGACTACAAGGCGCACCGGCCGCCGGCGCCGGAGGATCTGATCCCGCAATTCGCGCTGATCCGCGAAGCCGTGCGCGCCTTCGACCTGCCCTGCCTGGAACAGGGCGGCTTCGAGGCAGACGATCTGATCGCAACCTATGCACGGCAGGCCGGCGAGCGCGGTGCGACCACGACCATCGTCTCCTCGGACAAGGATCTGATGCAACTCGTGACCGACAAGGTCACGATGTACGACACCATGAAGGACCGCCGTATCGGCATTCCCGAGGTGATCGAGAAGTTCGGCGTTCCGCCGGAGAAGGTTGTCGAGGTGCAGGCGCTGGCCGGTGATTCCACCGACAATGTTCCCGGCGTGCCCGGCATCGGCATCAAGACCGCGGCGCAGCTGATCGTGGAATATGGCGACCTCGAGCAGTTGCTGTTCCGCGCCAGCGAGATCAAGCAGCCGAAGCGGCGCGAGGCGCTGATCGAGAATGCAGAGAAGGCGCGGATCTCGCGCAAGCTCGTGCTGCTCGACGACAAGGTCGAGCTTGACGTGCCACTCGACGATCTCGCGGTCCACGAGCCGGATGCGCGCAAGCTGGTCGCCTTCCTAAAGGCGATGGAATTCTCCACCCTCACCCGCCGCGTCGCCGATTATTCGCAGATCGATCCGTCGGACGTGGAGGCAGATAGCAGCCACAAGAGCGCGGGCAGCAGCGCGCCCGCGGCGGCAAGGGCAGCCGGCGGCACCACCGGCGATCTCTTTGCAAGCCCGCCCGCCGCCGCAAAGCCCGGGGCCGACAAACAGGACAAGGCCGCCAGCCCCAAAGGCACGCCGCTGTCGCTCGCCGCCGCACGCGAAGAGGCCGCGCGAAAACTTCCCATCGATCGCAGCAAGTACCAGGCGATCCGCAGCCCCGACGCGCTCAACGCGTGGATCGGGCGTGCCCGCGATGCCGGGCGCTTCGCCATCGACGCGCAGGCCGGCACCGACGATCCGATGCAGGCCGATATCAGCGGCATCGCGCTGGCGCTCGGGCCGAACGATGCCTGCTATGTCCCGCTCGCCCACAAGCAGTCGGGCGGCGGCGCGGGCCTGTTCGACGCGGGTCTGGCGCCGGACCAGATCAAGGCCGCCGACGCGCTGGCGGCGCTGAAGCCGCTGCTGGAATCGGCAGGCATCCTCAAGGTCGGCTTCAACATCAAGTTCAACGCCGTGATGCTGGCGCAGCACGGCATCACCTTGCGGAATCCCGAAGACGCGCAGCTGATGTCCTATGCCCTCGATGCCGGCCGCAATTCGCATGGACTCGATGGCCTCGCCGAGCGCTGGCTCGGCCACGCCGTGATCAGCTATGGCGACCTCGTCGGCAGCGGCAAGAACAAGCTGAGCTTCGACCAGGTCGAGATCGACAAGGCGACCGCCTATTCGGCCGAGATCGCCGACGTAATCCTGCGGCTGTGGAACGTGCTGAAGCCGCGCCTCGTCGCCGAAAGCATGAACGTGGTCTACGAGACGCTGGAACGGCCGCTGGTCACCGTGCTGGCACGGATGGAACGGCGCGGCATCTCGATCGACCGGCAAGTTCTGTCGCGACTGTCGGGCGATTTCGCCCAGACCGCGGCGCGCGTCGAGGCCGAGATTCAGGAGATCGCGGGCGAGCCGATCAATGTCGGCAGCCCGAAGCAGCTCGGCGACATCATCTTCGGCAAGATGGGCTTGCCCGGCGGCACCAAGACCAAGACCGGAGCCTGGTCCACCTCGGCGCAGGTGCTCGACGAACTCGCCGAACAGGGCCATGAATTTCCGAAGAAGATTCTGGAATGGCGGCAGGTGTCGAAGCTGAAATCGACCTATACCGACGCGCTGCCGGAATATGTTCACCCGCAGACCCATCGCGTGCATACGACCTACGCGCTGGCGGCGACCACCACGGGTCGGTTGTCGTCGAACGAGCCGAATTTGCAGAACATCCCGGTTCGCACCGAGGACGGCCGCAAGATCCGCCGCGCCTTCGTGGCGACGCCCGGAAACAAACTCGTATCGGCCGACTATTCGCAGATCGAATTGCGGCTGCTGGCCGAGATCGCCGACATTCCGGTGCTGAAGCAGGCGTTCCGCGACGGGCTCGACATTCACGCCATGACGGCTTCCGAAATGTTCGGCGTGCCGATCAAGGACATGCCGAGCGAGGTACGCCGCCGCGCCAAGGCGATCAATTTCGGCATCATCTACGGCATCTCGGCGTTCGGTCTTGCCAACCAGCTCGGCATCGCGCGCGAGGAATCCTCCGCCTACATCAAGAAGTACTTCGAGCGCTTCCCGGGCATCCGCGCCTATATGGACGACACCAGGGAATTCTGCCGCAAGAACGGCTACGTGACGACGCTGTTCGGCCGCAAGATGTATTACCCCGATATCAAGGCCTCCAACGCCTCGGTCCGCGCCTTCAACGAGCGCGCCTCGATCAACGCGCGGCTGCAGGGCACCGCCGCCGACATCATCCGCCGCGCCATGATCCGGATGGAGGGCGCGCTGGCCGAGAAGAAGCTCTCGGCGCAGATGCTGCTGCAGGTGCATGACGAACTGATCTTCGAAGTACCCGAGAAGGAAGTGGCGGCAACGCTGCCTGTCGTGCAGCACGTGATGCAGGACGCGCCGTTCCCGGCGGTGCTGCTCTCGGTGCCGCTGCAGGTCGACGCGCGCGCCGCGAACAATTGGGACGAGGCGCATTAGCCCGGCGCCGTCATCGCCCGGTCAAGCCGGGCGATGACGATCGTGTATGGACCGAGATGGACCGAAATGTCCTCCGAACAATTTGCGCGATGACTTCAGCCTGCGGCGCGGGCTAGAACGAGCCCATGCCTCACACATCGACATTGCTCGGATTTGCATTGGTCTCGCTCGGCATGGTGCTCACGCCGGGGCCGAACATGATCTATCTGATTTCGCGTTCGATCACGCAGGGGCCGTTGGCCGGGATCGTTTCGCTTGGCGGTGTGGCACTCGGTTTTGCGTTCTACATGCTGTGCGCGGCGTTCGGCATCACGGCGCTGCTGTTCGCCATTCCCTATGCCTATGACGCGCTGCGCTTTGCGGGTGCCGCCTATCTGCTGTGGCTCGCATGGCAGGCGCTGAAGCCCGGCGGGCGCTCGCCGTTCCAGGTCAAGCAATTGCAGGTCGACGGTCCGCGCAAACTGTTTGCGATGGGGTTCGTCACCAATCTGCTCAATCCGAAGATCGCAATGCTTTATCTCGCGCTGCTGCCGCAGTTCATCGATCCCGCCGTCGGCAGCGTACTGACGCAGTCGGTGGCGTTAGGGGCGATCCAGATCGCGATCAGCGTCAGCGTCAATGCGATGATTGCGCTCGCCGCCGGATCGATTGCCATGTTCCTCGGGACACGGCCGACCTGGCTATTGGTGCAGCGCTGGCTGATGGGAACGATGCTGGCCGGCCTTGCGGTGAAGATGGCGTTCGAGGCGAAGCGGGTGTGAGCGCTCTTCCTTCTCCCCTTGTGGGAGAAGGTGAAGTTCAATCCAACTTGGCTTCCATGCCACGCCTGGTCGCGGGGCGGGCCATCAGGGTGTTGTACCAGCGCTCGACGTTCGGAAAATCCTTCAGGTCGACCTTGTGGCGCGGGTGGCGCCAGGCCCAGCCGAGGATGGCGAAGTCGGCGACCGACAAGGCGCCGGCGACGAATTCATGGTCGGCCAGTCGCTTGTCGAGTACGCCGTAGAGCCGGCGGGTCTCGGCCATGTAGCGCTTGAGGCCGTAGGCCCGATCGGTCTCGTTTTCCAGCGCGATGAAGTGATGAACCTGGCCGGGCATCGGGCCGAAGCCGCCCATCTGCCACATCAGCCATTCATAGACCGGGATACGTTCGGCCAGCGATTTCGGCAGGAACTTGCCGGTCTTTTCGCCGAGATAGAGCAGGATGGCGCCGGACTCGAACACGTTGACCGGCTTGCCGCCGGGGCCGTCGGGATCGACGATCGCGGGAATCTTGTTGTTCGGGCTGATCTTGAGGAAAGCGGGCGCCATCTGTTCGCCCTTGCTGATGTTCACCGGGATCACCTTGTAGTCCAGCCCCATCTCCTCCAGCGCAACGGAGATCTTGCGGCCGTTCGGCGTGTTCCAGGTGTGCAGTTCGATCGTCATTCTCG
>JAQSDT010000742.1 GCA_029946075.1 bacterium
TGTCGCGACATCGGATCAACACACGGTCAAGCCGTGGTTCAACGGCAAGATCGATTTTTCACCCCCGGTGGTCGATCTGGCACGCGAGGGATTTCCGCTGGTAGGCGGCCGCGTCGATTACATCGGAGGACGGGTGGTCGCCGCGCTGGTCTACAAGCGGCAATCGCATGTCATCAATCTTTTCGTCTGGCCGGCTGCCACGGGCAGCACGGCGGCGGCATTGCGACCGGTCACGTCTCGCGACGGCTACAACATCGAAAACTGGAACGCAGCCGGCCTCCATTTCTGGGCCGTCTCGGATGTAAACGCCGACGATATTTCCCGTTTCCGAAACGCATTCACCCATCGAACCGACAAGTGATCGAGGAAAGGCATCAGCCTCCCGCGCCTCAAAACAGCGGCGGGACCTGCGCGACTTTCAGTGGCCCGAAGAACACCGCGCCGTCGACGAAGCGCAGCGGGAAGGCGCGGGCTTTCTTGCCCTCCAGCTCCGCTTCCTTGCCGAGCGAATTGATGCCGGCGGTAACACCGGCATTGGCGTTCTGCTTGATGACCTTGCCGAGACCGGGAATCGCCTTGTCGAGCGCGCCGAACAGGTTGTTGAGGTCCTGCGATTTGACGCCCGGCGCAACGCGATCGAGGGTCGCCTGCGGCACCCCCTCCTCGAGCAATTTTTCCAGACCCAGCGCAGGAATCACCCGCTCGATCCCCGCGACCGTCATCTGCAGCTCGCCGTTGATCTGTCCCTGCGCGTTGAGGCTGAGCTTGCCCGCGGCGACCGAGATCAGGTCGCCCTGCTGAATCCGGGAGCGCACGATCTCGACATGCCCGCCGGCGGCCTGCATTTCGCGGAAACGCTCCGGCCACGGCTTCGGCGAAAAATCCTTCAGGCCGGCGAGTCGGGTCTGAATGTCCGCCTTGAACGGCGTGGCCAGCAGCGGATGCACTTCCTGGACGCTGCCATCGGCAATCTGCAGCACGGTCTCGATCACGGGACGGTCGGCGGTCGAGCCTTCGGCGAAACGGCCGTGCAGTTCGACATGACCGGCGCGCGCCAACGGCGTCTGCACCGGGCCCTTGACGCGATCGATCGAGGGATTGTCGAACACGACCGAGACGCGCTGCGGAATATCGGGCAGGCCGACCACGCTGCTGCGGCCGCTGCTCCAGTTCACCTGCATCGACACCGGCTCGCCGCGATCGGCGATGGTCGCCGGCGCCTTGAATTCGGCGATCAGCAGGTTCGGCTGGTAGATTTGCGCAACCACCAGAATCTCGCCGAGCCTGGCGATGAACGGCGTCTGGGCGCCCGCGGTCTGCGAAATCAGCGCCACGCTGGCGTTGTCGCAGCGGGCCTCGAGGCGGAACGGATACCCGGCGATGCTGTACTTGCCGCAGGAATAGACGCGGCCGGCCTGTGCCTCCTGCGCGGCCCACACGCTGGCGCGCACGTTTACTTGCGACGCCGCATAGAACCAGAACCCGCTCCATGCAGCAGCCGCCACGAGCAGCACGGCAGGCAGGACAAACAGGCGCCACAGCGGGCGCCGGCGCGGCGCGGAGATCATGTCAGGCATACGGGTCCTTTGGCGGTCGATTTTGTCAAATGTAAGCGCCCCGCCATCACAACGAAAGGCGTTGAATTCACTTCGCTTTGAAGCATGCTTCTGCTAGAGCCCGGCCCTGATTTGAACAAGGCCCGGACGTTGTCTTTTCCGGCCCCCAGCAACGCATCCAGCGCCCGATGTCCTCAATCACGCTGCCAGATACTGAATTCTCGCCCGGCGACCTCTGGGTGTTCGGCTACGGCTCGCTGATGTGGCGTCCCGGTTTCGAGTTCATCGAGCGGGTTCCGGCGCGGCTGATCGGCGAACACCGCGCGCTCTGCGTCTACTCGTTCGTGCATCGTGGTACGCCGGAAAAGCCCGGCCTCGTGCTCGGCCTCGATCGCGGCGGTGCCTGCCGCGGCATCGCCTTCCTCGTCGCCGAGAAGCACCGCACCGCCACAATCGCCTATCTGCGCGAGCGCGAGCAGGTCACCTCGGTCTATCGCGAAGTGAAGCGCTCGGTGTGGCTGGAGAACGAGGCGCGCCAGCGCGTCAGCGCCCTCGTCTACGTGGTCGACCGCGGCCATGTGCAATATGCCGGCCGGCTGTCGCCGGCGGACCAGCTGCGCCACGTGCTGCAGGGCCACGGCCAGTCCGGCATCAACCGCGACTACGTGCTGGCGACCGTGAAGGCGATCGAGGCGGAAGGTTTTCGCGATCAGCAGCTGCACCGGCTGGCGACGATGCTGCATGACCAGCATGTGGCCCCCTCTTCCGGGGACGATTTGCGCTGATCGGTACGACCAATCAGTTTACCTGCGCGGTCGCGGGCCGACGCGGCGCGGGCGAGAGTTGATCGGACGTTTCAGGCATCAGGTCGATGCCGAAATCTTCCAGCCGCACGCGCACCTCCGCGGCGACGAATTTCGCATATTCGGACAGCAGCAACCGCAGCGTCGTACTGCTGGTCCACCAAGGCTCTTCGCGCCATCTGTCGCCGACGACAGAGAACGGAATCAGCGTCACATCCGGCATCGCGTGCGACAGCTCTACGATCGCGCGCGGCATATGGTAGTTCGACGTCACCACGATCAGCGATTTGAAACCGCGGTCGTGGACCCAGCGCCGGGTTTCGGCGGCGTTGCTGCGGGTGTTGACGGCGGAGCGGTCGAGATCGACGCAGCAGCCGAGCAGCGACGACTGGTTGTCGGGCAGCGAGCGCGAAATATCGCTCGGCGCGCTGGCCGGATGCACGCCGGAAATCAGCAGCCGCTTGCCGTAGCCGCCGGCGAGCAGCTCCATCGCGTCCGACACGCGGGACGAGCCGCCGGTCAGCACCACGATGCCATCGGCATTGCGCGCCGGCGCGATCTCGACCCCGCGCAATTGCGACAGGAACGCGATGAAACCAACCGCTGCGCCGACGAAGGCCAGCGCCATGCCGCCGACAATAGTCGCACGCAGCCAGCCTCGCGGCTTGGCTGGCTTGTTCTGCGACCTGTCGTGCAACGGCGAAATCATGCGGCCCGGTGATCCTCTCCCCGCGCATTTTATTACGTTTTGGAACGAAGCGTTAGTCCGGCCAAGACCCAATCCGGCCAAGGCTCAGTCCCGCCAAAGCTCCGTGCCGCCAAGACTCCGTACCGCCAAGACTCCGTACCACCAAGGCTCAATCGATATCGTCGAGCGTGGCGAACAGCGTGCGCCGCGAGGCCCAGGCGGTGATCGCGGCGATCAGCACGGCCTGCACCGCCAGCACCAGGTAGCCCGACGGCGGCAGCGAGAAGGTGCCGAGCAACGCTGCGAACTGGTCGCCGACCGGCGTGCCGGAGAACCAGCCGGCGATCGATTCGGAGAAGCCGAACCCCAGCATGGCGGCGCCGCCGCCGATCACGCCGCCCTCCAGGCCAAGCCTCAGAAAATGCCGCAGGAAACGGTTGGCAATGTAGGTGTCGCCGGCGCCGACGAAGTGCAGCACTTCGACGATCGGCCGGTTCGCCGCCATCGCGCCGCGCGTGGCGAAGGAGACCGAAATGATCGTCGCGACGATCACCAATGCGAGGATGCCGATGCCGGCGAACACGGTGGCGCCGGTCATCGAACGCATGCGCTCGATCCAGGCGCGATGATCGTCGACGCTGGCCGACGGGGCGACCTGCGATACGGATTTACGCAGCGCGGCAAGGTCGAGCGTGGTGCCAGGCTGGACGCGCGCGACGATGACGCGCGGCACGGGCAACTGGTCGATCGACAGGCCGCTGCCGAGCCAGGGCTCCAGCAGTTTGGCCGAATCGTCCTTGCTGAACGGCTTGATCTGGACGACGCCGGGCTGCGTCCGCATCGCCTCCGCCGCCGCCGCCGCATCGCGGTCGAGGTCGCGGCCCGATGCGGGGCGCACCTGCACGGTGATTTCGCTTGCGACTTCCGATTGCCACTCCGCCGCCGAGGCGCTGACCAGCAGCACGGCGCCGGTCGTGATCGAGGCGAGGAAGGTCATGATCGCAACCACGGCGACCAGCGCGCGGCCGGAGATCGAGGCGCGCGGCACGATCGGCGACATGTTGCGCGCCTGCGCCGGCACCTGCGGACGCTCGTTGCCGAGGTCCACCAGCGGCTTGTGCTCGTCACCGGTCCTACTCATAGATGTGCAGCCGTCCCTGATGCAGCACCAGGCGGCGCGCCTCGTACTGGTCCATCAGCGTGATGTCGTGGGTCGCGATCACGACCGCGGTGCCCGACTTGTTCAGCTCGATGAACAGCCGCAGCAGGCGGCGCCCGAGCGTCGGATCGACGCTGCCGGTGGGCTCGTCCGCCAGCAGCAATTGCGGCCGCGAGATCACCGCGCGCGCAATCGCCGCGCGCTGCTTCTCGCCGCCGGAAAGAATCGGCGGCAGCGCGTCCATCCGCTCGCCGAGGCCGACCCATCGCAATAGATCGATCACCTCGCGGCGATAGCTGGATTCTTCCCGGCCCATCACGCGGAACGGCAGCGCCACGTTCTCATAGGTCGTCATGTGATCGAGCAGGCGAAAATCCTGCAGCACGATGCCGATCCGCTTGCGCAGGCCCGCGATCTCGTCCTTGCCGAGCAGCGAGACGTCCTGGCCGAACAGATTGACGAGGCCCCGCGTCGGCCGCATCGAGCCGAACAATAATCGCAGCAGCGAGGTCTTTCCGGCGCCGGAGGGGCCGGTGAGGAACTGGAAGGAATGGGCCGGGATCAGGAACGACAGGTCGCGCAAAATCTCCGGGCCGAGCCCGTACCGCAAACCGACATTTTCGAACCGAACCAAGCTCAGCTCCGCTCGACATGAACCCTGGCCGGAAACCCGGACCTGACGCAGGCCCCTCGGGAACGGGCACTCACCGGACAAAACGGTTGTGCGTCCGTTATGGTTTCCGATTCGTTAACGGTCGCTCTGTAGCATCCGCCCAACGCCGCCCCTGACAAGCCGCCTTTGGCAAAGCCACCCCGGAGATGGGCTCGATGCGCATCGTTTGCCCCCATTGTACAACATCTTTCGCGATCAAGCCGGGCACCCTGGGTGCGGCCGGCCCCACGGTCCGCTGTTCCCGCTGCAAGGAAACCTGGCTGGCCCACCCGGACGACGCGGTCGAGGAAATGGCCGCCGCCGTTCCCGCCATGGCGGAAGCAAGCCAGCCCGCCGCCAACGATGCCGCCTCGGAATGGGAAGCCCTCGCCCGCGAGGATGCCGACGCCGCCCCCGTCGTCGACAGCCCGTCGATTTCGGCCGACATGCCGACCGAGAGCGAAGCCGTGCCGCAGGCCGACGACGCCGACTGGGCGACGATCGCGCGCCAGGATGCCGAGCACCACGAGGACATTCCCGTCACCAGCCACCGCGAGCGGCTGGCCCGGCTGTTCAGGCTGCCGTCACTGCCGCGGATTCCCTTCATGCCGAGGATCGGCCTGACCACGGCCTGCGCCGCGATGGGCGCGCTGGTGCTGGCGCTGATGATCTGGCGCACCGATATCGTTCGCCTGCTGCCGCAGACGGCGCTCTTCTACAAGACGGTCGGGCTCGACGTGAACCTGCGCGCGCTGTCGTTCAAGGACATCAAGATCACCAACGAGACCGTGGACGGCAAGCCGGTGCTGGTCATCGAAGGTATGATCGTCGGCGAAAACAAGAAGGCGGTCGACCTGCCGCGGCTGCGCTTCTCGGTGCGCGACGAGCAGGGCGCGGAGATCTACGCCTGGAACGCGGTGCTGGAACAGCCGGTGCTCAGGCCCGGCGAACGCGCCTATTTCAAGTCGCGCCTCGCCTCGCCGCCGCCCGAAGGCCGCAATATCGATATACGCTTCTTCAACAAGCGGGATCTGGCCGGCGGCCACGCCTGAACGAAAGCGCCGTTCCGGGGAACGAGAGACAGCCATCCGATGTCACGCGTGCTGATTGCCGACGACGAAGAATCCATGCGCATGCTGGTGGCCCGCGCCATCGGCCTCGACGGCCACCAGACCGTCACCGCCGAGGACGGCGCCGAGGCGCTCGACATCCTGACCCGCGAAAACGGCGGCTTCGATTTGCTGCTGACCGACATCCAGATGCCTGTCATGGACGGCATCGCGCTGGCGCTGGCGGCGGCGCGCGATTTTCCCGATTTGAAGATTTTGCTGATGACGGGCTTTGCCGATCAGCGCGAACGCGCCTCCGGCCTCAACGCCATCGTGCATGATGTGGTGACCAAGCCGTTCTCGGTGGCGGATATCCGCACCGCGGTCGCGGATGCGCTGGCGGCTCGGAAGGCTTAGGGACGCCACGCCACACACCAACTCGTCGTCCTCCGCGAAAGCGGGGGACCCAGTACGCCGCGGCCCTTCGATTCGATCGCTAGCTTCTCTGGAATACTGGATCACTCGCTTTCGCGGGTGACGACAGCAGAGGGCGGCGTGGCAGCGCTCAATAATCCTTCAGCAGCCGCTCGATGTAGTCGAGTTCGATCTGCGGGCGGGCCGTGTCGCCGAGGCGACGGCGGAGTTCTTCGAGGATGCGGCGCACGCGCTGCACGTCGATCTCGCCGGGGATTTTCACCGAATAATCGTCGGTGAACTCGTTATTGCGCATCGGACGTCCGAGCGGATCGCTGGATCGCTGCGCGCCCTGCTGGCGGCCGCGGGGATTGCCGGGACCATCGTCGCCGGGCTGATCGCCATCGCCCTGCTGCATCGCTTCGGCAAGGCTCTGCGCGCCCTTGCGCAGCGCCTCGAGCGCGCGGCCTTGCGAATCGACGGCGCCGTCGGCATTGCCTTCGCCGAGCCGGCCTCCGGCATCGCCCATGGCGTTATCCGCCTGCTCCAGCCCGTCCTCGCCGTCGCCGGGGTCGCCGCCCTGACCCTGCTGGCCCTGTTCGCCGCGCTGGCCTTTCTCGCCGCGCTGGCCCGGGCCCATGCCACGCTTGGCGAGTTCTTCCTGCAGCTTCTTCAGGCGATCGCGCAGGCCCTGCTGGTCATGCTGCAGGTCGCCCATGCTCTGCTCGCCCTGCTTGCCACGCATGCGGTCGAGCCGCGAATCCTGACCCTGCTTGTAGGTCTTGTCGCGGAGTTGCTGCTGCTTGCGGATCATGTCGCCGAGTTCGTTCAGCGCCTGCTCCATCTCGTTGTCGCCGCCCTGGCCGGGCTGCGCCATCTGCAAATTCTCCAGCATCTGCTGCAGCTGTTCGAGCAATTGCCGCGCGGCGTCCTTGTCGCCGGAGCGCGACATCCGCTCGAGCCGGTCCAGCATGCTCTTCAGATCCTGCTGGCTCAGCATCCTGGTCTTGGGATCGAGCGGACGGGCGAGCTGCTGCGGATTGTTCTTCAGCTGTTCGGCGAGCTGGCGCAGGAAGTTGTCCAGCGCCGCGCGCAGGTTGTCGGTGAGCTTCTTGATCTCCTCGTCGCTGGCGCCGCGCTCCAGCGCCTGCTTGAGCGCCTCCTGTGCCGCGCGCAACGCCTTGTCGACGTCGGTGATGTTGCCGTCCTCGATCGTCACCGCAAGCGACCACAGATTGGCGACGACCTCGCGCAACGCGACATCGGTGCGTGCGGCCTCGAGCTGGCGCGTGACGCTGCGCAGACCGAGATAGTGACCGGTTTCCGGCATGAACAGCTCGGGCGCAATCATCAGCGCATCGAGCGCGACAAACACCTGCCCGTTCTGGTTGGCGTCGAGCGCAAGGATGCGGCGCTGCTCGATCAGCGCCCGCGCCAGCGGTTTGGTGAACAGCCGCTCCGGCAGGCGCATGTTGAAGGGCTCGCTCTTGCCTTCATTGCCGGCCTCGTCCCTGGCCGTCAGCGTCAGCGTCACGTCGGCGCCGGCATAGGGATCCTCGCTGAGGTCCTTGACGGTCTGACCGACGCCGTTGCGGGTGCGCGCGTTCGGCATGACCAGCGGAAACTGCGGCGCCTCGAACAGCGGGCGCGGATCGACCGGCTTGCTGCCGTCTTTCGCCGGTTCTTTGGCGCGGGCCGCGAACTGGGCGCGGGCTTCGCTGACGCCGTAATCATCCTCGAGCTTGTAGGACATCTGCAGCGAGCCGCGGGCCTGCCGCTCCGGGTCCTTGACCAGCGAGATGGTCGGCGCGCGATCCGGCGTCGCGGCGAATCGCCATTGCGGCTGACCGGCGGGCGCGCGGACATGCGCGGTGCCGTCGGCGGTGATCTTGAAATGCCGTTCGTTGGTGCCCTTCGGCGCCTGCTCGCTCGGCGCCACTTCCGTCACGCCGCCACCGACCACGACGTCGATGGTGCCGCCGCTGGAACGCACCAGCAGCGTGCTGCCCGCGGGAACCCCGAGCGGGCCGGCGTCGGGCGAGGCGGCATCCTTGTTGGCGGCGGAAAGAATAATCGGCGGCTTGCCGGTATAGGACGGCGGCGTCACCCAGGCATCGACGCGCACGTTCGTGGGCGCCAGCACGCCGTTCCAGTCGAACGCCGCGGCAATCCGCATGGTGCGCTCGTCGCCGGCCGCGACATAGGCAGCGGCGACCATCACCATGACCAGCGCGCGCAAGGCCCAGGGATCGTGGATCGCCAGCCGCGGCGACGGCAATCCGGCACGGATTTTCCTGATCGAGGCCAGCGTGCGCTCGCGCTGCTCGCGCCACAGCGCCTGCGCGAACGGATCCTGGCTGGCGAGGGTATCGGTGAGCGCGGTCGCCGGGCGGTGGCGAATGCCGGTGCCACGATCGAGCCTGGCCAGCGCCTCTTCACGGGTCGGCCAGCGGAACCGGAGCAGCGGCCACAGGGCGGCCAGCGCCAGCAGCACGAACAGCCCGATGCCGATGGCGCGGGCGAGGAACGGCAGCGCCAGCCACAGGCCAGCCCAGGACACCACCAGAAACAGTCCGACGACGCTCAGAACCCGGGCCAGAGCCGGCCAGCCGCGCTCCCATGCGATCGCATATTTGGCCCGTTCCAGGGCCTGCGCCAGATGCAGCCGCGCGACCGCATCCGGCGCGCGCGCGGGCTGCGAGGGGTCAGGGGAGACGTCGTTCAATAAACTCTCCGGGTTGCCGACACAGCAGCCTAGCACAGCGGCGGAGTTGAGGCACCCGCGCCAGGAGGGTTCCCACACCGGGAATTACGCATAACACGAAGGCGTGACTGCGGCCCGGCGACCCCGTAACGTCGGCGCCGAACCGTAAAAATACGAGGAAACGTCATGGACCAGAAGACGCACGACAAAGGGCTCGAAATCCGCAAGAAGGTGCTCGGCGAAGCCTATGTCAACAACGCGCTGAAGAACGCCGACAGCTTCAACAAACCGTTCCAGGAGCTGGTCACCGAATATTGCTGGGGCGCGGTCTGGGGCCGCGAGGAATTGCCGCACAAGACCCGCAGCATGCTCAACCTCGCGATGATCTCGATCCTCAACCGTCCGCATGAACTCAAGGCCCACATCAAGGGCGCACTGACCAACGGCGTCAGCCGCGACGAAATCCGCGAGATCTTCATGCAGGTCGCGATCTATGCCGGCGTGCCCGCCGGCGTCGACAGTTTCAGGATCGCGCGCGAAGTGTTCGCGGAATTGGACAAGGCCTGAGCAAAGTGTCCACCATACCGAGACTGTCGTCGCCCGGCTCGACCGGGCGATCCAGTACGCCGCGGCCTGTCGGCACCATCGCTGGCGTCTCTGGAATACTGGGTCGCCCGATTAAATCGGGCGATGACAGCCGTGGTTGCTTCAACTCACAATGACGTTTGGACTTCAAGGAGACACCATGGAAATCGGATTCATCGGCCTCGGGAAAATGGGTTTCCCGATGGCGCGACGGCTGATCGAGGCCGGGCATCAGCTCACCGTGTTCGACACGCGGAAAGAAGCCGTCGACCAGCTTGTCGCGCTCGGCGCCAAGGCGGCGTCCTCGCCCAGGGACATCGCCGACCGCTGCGAGAACGTGCTGGCGAGCCTGCCCTCGCTGCAGGCCTCGCTTGAAGTCGCCACCGGCGCCGGCGGCGTGATCGACGGCAGCCGGGTCAAGCGCTTCGTCGATCTGTCCACCGTCGGCTCGCAAATGGCGACCCGGATTCACGGCCTGCTGGCGAAGAAGAACATCGTGCAGATCGACAGCCCCGTCAGCGGCGGCGTCGGCGGCGCCGAGAAGGGCACGCTGGCCGTGATGGTCTCGGGACCGAAGCCCGATTTCGCGATCCTGAAACCCGCGCTCGACGTGATCGGCAGGGTGTTCTTCATCGGCGAGAAGCCCGGCTCGGCGCAGACCATGAAGCTCGCCAACAATTTCCTGTCGGCAACGGCGATGGTGGCGACGTCGGAGGCGGTGGTGATGGGCGTCAAGTCCGGCCTCGATCCGGCCGTGATGATCGACGTCATCAATGCCGGCTCGGGGCTCAATACCGCGAGCCGCGACAAATTTCCCAAATCAGTTCTGCCGCGCAGCTTCGACTTCGGCTTCGCCACCGGGCTGATGGTGAAGGACGTGCGGCTGGCGCTGGACGAGATGAAATCGCTGGGGCTGTCGATGGAAGTCGCCGAAGCGGTCGGCCGGCTCTGGGAAGTCATCATCCGCGACGAGGGCGCCGAGTCGGATTTCACGGCCGCGATCAAGCCGATCGAGAAGGCCGCGGGTGTGATCGTCGGCGGCGCAAAGGGCGGATCGACGGGAAAATAGTGATGAAGGCGTAGGATCGGTGGAGCGCAGCGATACCCATCAATACCAGTGCGTGGTGTGAGATGATGGGTATCGCGACGCTCCACCCATCCTACAACATCACAGCCACGGCGCAGGTTTATCCATCGCAATCAGATCCTCGACCTCGATGCGCGGGCGCACCACCGCGTACTGGTCGCCCTTGACCAACACTTCCGGCACCAGCGGCCGCGTGTTGTAGAAGCCGGACTGCACGGCGCCGTAGGCGCCGGCGGTCATGATCGCGATGAGATCGCCGGCCTTCGGCTGCGGCAGCCTGCGATCGAGCGCGAGATAGTCGCCGGTCTCGCAGACCGGGCCGACCACGTCGGCCATGATCGTTGCCTCCCCCGCGGCGGGCTCGCGCACCGGGACGATGTCGTGATGGGCTTCATACAGCGTCGGGCGGATCAGGTCGTTCATCGCGGCGTCGATGATGACGAAATTCTTGGCCTCGCCCGGCTTCACATAGATGACGCGGGCCACGAGGATGCCGGCATTGCCGACGATCATCCGTCCCGGCTCGAACATCAGCGTGCAGCCGAGATTATGCGTGACGCGCTTGACCATCGCGGCATAGGCCGAGGGCAGCGGCGGGGCCTCGCGGTCGGCGTGATAGGGAATGCCGAGCCCGCCGCCGAAATCGATATGCTCGATCTTGTGGCCGTCCGCGCGCAGCGTGTGCACGAAATCCGACAGGATGCGGAACGCGGTTTCCATCTTGGCCAGATCCGTGATCTGGCTGCCGATGTGCATATCGGTTCCGGTCACCGCGATCCCCGGCAGCTTCGCCGCCCGCGCATAGACCTGGCGTGCCAGCGCGATCGGAATTCCGAACTTGTTCTCGGACTTGCCGGTGGCGATCTTGGCATGGGTGCCGGCATCGACGTCCGGATTGACGCGCAAGGAAATCCGCGCGGTCTTGCCGGCCTCGACCGCGAGCTTCGACAGCAATTCCAGTTCGGGCTCGGACTCGACGTTGATGCAGAGAATGTCGGCGGCCAGCGCTGCGCGAAGTTCGATCGCGGTCTTGCCGACGCCGGAGAACAGGATCTTGTTGGCGGGAATGCCGGCCGCCAGCGCCCGCTTCAACTCGCCGCCGGAGACCACGTCGGCGCCGGCGCCGAGTTTGGCCAGCGTGCGCAATACGGATTGATTGGAGTTCGCCTTCATGGCGTAGCAGACCAGCGTCTTCTCGCCGGCAAAGGCCTCGGTGAAGACGCGGTAGTGACGCTCCAGCGTCGCGGTCGAATAGCAATAGAACGGCGTGCCGACGGCATCGGCCAGTTCGGACAGGTTGACGTCCTCGGCGTGCAACACGCCGCCACGATAGTCGAAATGGTTCATGGTGCAGTCATAGCGTTTTCGAGCGAGGTGAACACCGGTTCGCGTCAGGAAAACGCGCCGAGGCCTCTAGTCCAGCAGCGGATCGAGGATGAATTTCTTCTTGCCGCCTTTGGGCGCCGTCGGCCCGGCTTCGGAGCCGTAGGTCGAATTGAACACGCCCGGCTGCGCCGCGCGCTCGGCTTCGCTATCCGTGGCCTGTGCCTGGGCAGCCGGCGCGTTCGGCGGCAAATCGAGGCCGGCCTTGCGTCCGCAGCCCCCGAGCGCGAGCGCGGTGACGCTCAGCAGGATGATGGCCCATCCCGACGATGACGGGCGGTAGTTACTGGTCACGACGAATTCCCCAATGCGCGGGCGCACCATACAAAGATTGCCGCGCTCTGGCGAGGCCCGGAGGCCTCCGGAACCTCACGAAATTACAGCGAAATTTTTGCTTCAGCCCAATTTTCGCTCTTTTTCCAGCCGCTTCAGCCAGGCTTTGGCCTGGGCCAGCACGTTCTTCGGCGCGGTGCCGCCGAAGCTGGTGCGGCTCTTCACCGAGGCCTCCACCGAGAGTACCCGCAGGGCCTCCGCGGTGATCTTCGGCTCGACCTCCTGCATCGCCTTCAGCGGCAGTTCGTGCAGCGCCACGGCCTGCTTCGAGGCGAGGCCGACGATGCGGCCGGTGACGTGGTGGGCGTCGCGGAACGGCATCTTCAGCGTCCGCACCAGCCAGTCGGCGAGATCCGTGGCGGTGGCATAGCCCTCGCCGGCAGCCAGCTTCATCCGCGCCTCGTCGGGCACGACGTCCAGGACCATGCCGG
>JAQSDT010000743.1 GCA_029946075.1 bacterium
GACAAGGACTACATCGTGCGGAACGACGAGGTGGTGATCATCGACGAGTTCACCGGCCGCATGATGCAGGGTCGCCGCTATTCGGAAGGCCTGCACCAGGCGCTGGAAGCCAAGGAGCACGTCCAGGTCCAGCCGGAAAACCAGACGCTGGCCTCGATCACCTTCCAGAACTATTTCCGGATGTACGGAAAGCTCGCCGGCATGACCGGCACCGCGCTGACCGAAGCCGACGAGCTGTTCGACATCTACAAGCTCGAGGTCGTCGAAATCCCGACCAACGTGCAGGTCGCGCGCCTCGACGAGGACGACGAGGTCTATCGCACCCAGAACGAGAAATACGCCGCGATCCTGGCCGAGATCGAGCGCGCCAATGCGCGCATGCAGCCGGTGCTGGTCGGCACCGCTTCGATCGAGAAATCGGAGGTGCTGGCCGACTATCTGCTCAAGCACGGCTACAAGCAGATCGATTTCGGTGCCGAATCCGGCATGGAGAAGCTCTACGCCGCGGCGCGTGCGGGCAAGCCTGCCAAGCTGTTCGCGGTGCTGAATGCGCGCTTCCACGAACAGGAAGCCTATATCGTCGCCGAGGCCGGCGTGCCCGGCGCGATCGCGACCAACATGGCCGGCCGCGGTACCGACATCAAGCTCGGCGGTTCGCTCGAAATGCGAATCCAGCAGGAGACCGGCGATATCACCGATCCGGCCGAGAAGGCCGCCAGGATCGAGCGCATCAAGGCCGACATCGAGCGTTTCCGCGAGATGGTGCTGAAGGCCGAGGACGTGGTCGAGATCGAGCCCGCCAAGGGCTCCAGGCCGGCCAAGACCGTCACCAAGCCGGGCGGCCTCTACATCATGGGCTCGGAGCGGCATGAATCCCGCCGCATCGATAACCAGCTGCGCGGCCGTTCCGGCCGTCAGGGCGACCCCGGACGCTCGAAATTCTTCCTGTCGCTGGAAGACGACCTGATGCGGATCTTCGGCTCCGACCGGCTCGACTCCATGCTGCAGCGGCTCGGCCTCAAGGAAGGCGAGGCCATCATCCATCCCTGGATCAACAAGGCGCTGGAGAAGGCGCAGCAGAAGGTCGAAGCCCGCAACTTCGACATCCGCAAGAATTTGCTCAAGTTCGACAACGTCCAGAACGACCAGCGCAAGGTGATCTTCGACCAGCGCATCGACCTGATGAAGGATGACAGCGTCGCCGAGACGGTGGCCGACATGCGCCACGCCTTCGTCGAGGACGTCGTCAACAAGCACGTGCCCGAACATGCCTATGCCGAGCAGTGGGACGTCGCCGGCCTCAAGGAAGAACTGAAGCGCGTGCTCGACGTCGACTTGCCGGTCGACGAATGGGCCAAGGAAGAAGGCATCGCCGACGAGGAACTGCTGGCGCGCATCGAGAAGCATGTCGACGAGCACATGGCGGCCAAGGTGGCGCAATGGGGCCCCGACGTGATGCGTTACGTCGAGAAGACCATCCTGCTGCAGACGCTCGACCACCTCTGGCGCGAGCATCTGATCATGCTCGACCATCTTCGCCAGGTGATCGGCCTGCGCGGCTACGGCCAGCGCGATCCGCTGCAGGAGTACAAGTCGGAAGCCTTCAGCCTGTTCGAGGCGATGATCGCGCATCTGCGCGAAGCCGTCACCGCGCAGCTGATGCGCGTCGAGATCGTCCCGCCGGATGAGCCGCAGGCGCTGCCGCCGATGGAGGCGCACAAGCTCGACCCGACCACCGGCGAGGACGAAATGGCGTTCGCAGGCGCCTCGCTGGTGCCGCAGGTCTCTGCCGCCGACCGCGATCCGAAAAACCCCGCCAGTTGGGGCAAGATCGGCCGCAACGAGGATTGCCCGTGCGGCAGCGGCAAGAAGTACAAGCACTGCCACGGGAAGTACGGCTAGAGCTTGAACGCAGCGAGATGCTGACGCCGTCGCGCTTGAGCCGATCTTCCCGGTTTCCAAAAAACAAAATGCCCCGCTTTGGCGGGGCATTTTCATTTACGTCGTGATGTTGTTGCTCGCGCGCTACTTCATCGCCCCGAACCGGCTGTCGAACGAGTTCGACTGCACGATCGGTGCGGAGCCGGCGACCTGGGCGGGCGAGGGAGCAGGTGCGGCGGCCGGCGTATCCGAGACCGACGGCTTGAGCTGCGGACGGCTGGCGGCCTGTCTGGGCTCGTGCTTCGGCGCTGACGTCTTCGGCACCGAGGCTTCCGGCCGCGGCGGCGGCTCGCTGCGCCTGGCTTCGGTCGCCCGCGGCTTTGCCGGCGGCGGCGTGCTGGCCGTGGCGGTCGCATCGGCGCTGCCGCCGATACCGACCTTGCGGGCGAGGCCGGAGAAGAAGCCGTCATTCTGCGCCGTCGGCGCCGCGTTGGCGACCCGCGTCGGCGCGGGAGCTGCGGCCACCGCGATCCTCGGCTCTTCGGGGGCGCCCATCAGGAGATTGTTGGACGGCCGGCTGTCGACCGCGGCCTTGGGCGGATTGACGTGCGAGGGGATGGTGCCGGGCGCGCGGGGCAGCGCGAACGACGCCAGGCCCTGGCTGTCGCCGCCTTCGGAGAGGCCGGTGTTGCCTTCGGGGACGCGCGCGGCGAACACGCGGTGCATGCCGCCGTCGATGCCGGTGTTGGTCCGCGCCACCGGCGTGCCGCGGGCGACCAGCCGCGCAGTCTCGGCGATGTCCGTCGCCTGCTTTTCGCGAATGGCGTCGGCGACTTCTTCCGGCATCGCATAGGCCGGGCACCTGGACGAGGCTTCGAACACCGGATCGCGCGTGGCGCCCGGCGCCCGGATCGCGTCGAACACGTATTTCTTCTCGCAGAAGTCGACCTTCGGCTCCTGCCGCGTCACCTCGAAATGATCGTTGCCTTCCTTGATCATCTTCCAGAAAGGCATGTTCGGGTTGTTGCGGTGCTTGGCCATGTTGGCCGGCGTCATCTTGAACGGATAGGCCTGCAGCTGGAACGATTTCTGGCCGCCGAAGAAGGATTCGCGCCCGAGCGAATAGATCTCCGCGATCTGCTCGTCGGTCATCGCGTAGCAGCCGCGCGAGGAGCAATCGCCATGCACCATCAGCTGCGAGCCGGTGCGGCCCAGCGCCTTGTCGAAGGCATTGGGGTAGCCGGTGTTGAAGGAGAGGTAATAGGCCGATTGCGGATTCATCTGCGCCGGCGAAATCGAATAGAAGCCTTCCGGCGCCTGGCGGTCGCCTTCACGGACCTTGGGGCCGAGATCGCCCGACCAGCGGCAGATCGGATAGGTCTTCAGCAGGGCGAAGCGGCCGGAGCGATCCTGCTTCCAGATTTCGAGCTCGGCTTCCTGCTTGAACAGGCGGACCAGGATCGGCGAATTCAGGTCCATGTCCTTTTCGACCATGGTCTGGATCAGCTTCGGCGGGACCGGCTGGTTGGCCTTGGCATTGGTGGCGAGGGAGATGTCGTCGCTGTTGCAGCCGGCCAGCATCACGCCCGCGGCCGCAAGGGCAGCCGACGTGAAAAGCGCACGAACCAGCGAGCGGTTAATCAAAGGCTAAGCTCCACACCCACCGGGCATTTTTGCACCCCGAATCACAGCGTCATGCCCTGAAGCCATGTCTAAAATAGTCTCTAAAATAGTACCCTTTGGCCATCTGGCTCGCAACCCGAACGGGATTGGGCAGCCGTCCCCATGGCCGGCATGGTCAACATAACCCTAAGACCCAGGTCCGGGCCGAATTAGGGCCAAAGCCTGCGTTTTGGCTAAAATAAGGAGGTTTAGAGACCGTTAACGATTGTGGCGCGGGTTCCAGTTTGGCACGCTGCAGGCGGTGGAACCGCCCGGGCAGGCCCGATCAGCCGAGCTTGCGGCCGATATCGAGGAATTTCTGCCGGCGCTGCTTGCGGACGGCATCCGCATCGAGGTTGCGCAAATCGCCGAACGCCTGGGCGATGGCATCGCCGGTGGCCGCGATCATGGCGGCGGAGTCGCGATGGGCGCCGCCGGCAGGCTCCTTCAGAATCTGGTCGATGACGCCGAATCGCAGCATGTCCTGCGCGGTGATCTTCATGCTGGTCGCCGCTTCCTGCGCCTTGGTGCCGTCGCGCCACAGGATCGAGGACGCCGCCTCCGGCGAGATCACGCTGTAGATGGCGTGTTCGAACATCAGCACGCGGTTGGCGGTGGTGATGGCGATGGCGCCGCCCGACATGCCTTCGCCGGTGATGATCGCGACATTGGGAACGCCCAGCGACAGGCAGGCATCGGTCGAGCGCGCGATCGCTTCGGCCTGGCCGCGTTCCTCGGCGCCGATGCCGGGATAGGCGCCGGCCGAATCGACGATCGACAGCACGGGAATGCCGAATCGGTCGGCCATCTCCATCAGGCGCACCGCCTTGCGGTAGCCTTCGGGCCGCGCCATGCCGAAATTGTGCTTGATGCGGCTCTCGGTGGTGGCGCCCTTTTCCTGGCCGATCACGCAGATGCTCTCGCCGCGGAAACGGCCGAAGCCGCCCATCAGCGCCTCGTCCTCGCCGAACTTGCGGTCGCCCGCCATCGGCGTGAATTCGGTCACCAGCGCATTGATGAAATCGGTGAAGTGCGGGCGCTGCGGATGGCGCGCCACCAGCGTCTTCTGCCACGGCGTCAGATTGGCGTAGAGGTCGGTCAGCGCCTGCGACGCCTTGTCCTCGATGCGCGTGATCTCGTCGCCGATGTCGCTGCCCGACGCGGCGAGCGCGCGCAGTTCATCGACCTTGGCCTCGAGTTCGGCGACGGGTTTTTCGAAGTCGAGATAGCTGCGCATCTGATCCGGCATCAAGGCAATATAGGTAACAACCTGCGGAGACGCGAAGCGGTTTCGGCTGGTTCCAGGAAAGCGCGCATCTTCAATGATTTAGCGCTTCTTCGGCCCGGGAGACGAAAGCGCGCCAAGCAAGGCCGCGGACGGGTGAGGCTGATTCGGGGGAGACGGGCCGGAAGTCAAGCCATGGTGGATGACGAAGTCTATTTCTCCGCCAGCGGGTGCAGGTCCCGCACCAGGCTCTTGAGCCGTTCCTCGACGACATGGGTGTAGATCTGCGTGGTCGAGATGTCGGTGTGGCCGAGCAGCGTCTGCACGATGCGCAGGTCCGCGCCGTTGTGCAGCAGATGGCTGGCAAAGGCGTGCCGCAAGACATGCGGCGAGACGAGGCGCGGCGCGAGGCCGGAGGCTGCCGCGAGTTCTTTCAAATCGCGCGCAAAATGCTGCCGGGTCAGATGGCCGCTCTCGCCGAACGAAGGGAACAGCCATTTCGAGAGCGCGGCGTTTTTCTTCTTCTCGGGCTTCATCACGTCCATCGCCGCGAGATAGTCCGCCATCGCCTGCCGCGAGGCCTCGTTGAGCGGCACCAGGCGCTCCTTGTTGCCCTTGCCGCGCACCACGATCATGCGCGCATCGCGGCGCGAGGCCGACAGCGGCAGCGCCACCAGTTCGGAAACGCGAAGCCCCGTGGCGTACAGCACTTCCAGCAGGCAATGCAGCCGCAGCGCGCGCACGCGCTGCTGCGGCGAGGCGCCCTCGGCGGCCGTCAGTTCCTTGGCCCGCGTCAGCATGCGGTCGACATCGCCGATCGACAGCACTTTCGGCAGGCCGCGGCCCCGCTTCGGGCCGGACAGGATCGCCGCCGGATCGTCGCTGCGGATGCGCTCGTTGAGCAGGAAGCGAAACAGATGCCGCATCGCCGACAGCCGCCGCGCCACGCTGGAGGATTTGAAGCCGCGCGTATCGAGATCGGCGAGATAGTCCCGCAGCACGTCGGTACTGGCGCCGGCAAAATTCTGGCCGGCGCCGCCGAGAAATTCGGAGAAGTCGGTGAGATCGCGGCGATAGGCGTCGAGCGTATTTTTGCCGGCGCCCTGTTCCGCCGCGAGCATGTCGAGGAATAGGCCGATCAGTTTCGCGTCGTTGGGTGGGGTGCGCATTGTCCGCAATGATAGCGCATGATCGCGGCGGGATGGAGACTTTTCAAAACACGCACCCGACTTCCCGGCCGCGCGTCAGGGATTGTGGGTTATCGCCGTGGCTTGCGACCACACCACCACCCACTGTCCGTCGCGATGCTCGTAGGTGTCGGTGTGCCAGTAATCGCCGGGCGCGACGCGATGGCCGCCGAACACCACTTCGAGTCTCGCGCGATACCGGATCACGGCGTGGCCCGGGTACAGCCGCACGGCGATCGGTCCGGGTTCCCACAGAAGGTAGTTGATTTGTCCGGCTGCGATCGCGCCGAGATATTCGTCCCTGGATAGCGGCATTCCAACGGGCGTAATCAGCTGGAAATCCGCCGCATGACGTGGCCTCGCTGTCGCGATGTCGCCGCCGACCAGTGCGCGAAGCCGGGCGCGTTCCGTATCGCGAATGCGTTCCGCTTCGGGCGATGTGTCGAGGTCGATAGCAGGCGTCGGCATCAAGTTTCTCCGTTTGATCTGTTGGTGGGGTTGAGGGCGCCGTGTGGCAGGAACGGGACCGCCGCGACCTATGCTGCGGCGATCAGGCGGTGATCGATCAGGCTCTGCGCGCTGGCGCGGATGCAATCCTCGTCGGGCCGCGCTTTCCAGTTCAGCACCCGCTGCGCCTTGGCCGCGTTGACGCTGAGGTCGCGATCGAGCTCGTGGACGATCATGCGCGAGCGTGCACTGAAGGGAGCCATGGCCCTCACCATCCAGTTCGGCACTTCGCCGCGCGGCAAACGGTCGGCATAGGCCGGGAACGACCTTGCCAGCATGTCGGCCAGTTCCTTCAACCGGAAAAATCCGCCGCCGATGATGAAGCGTTGGCCGGAAGCATCCGGACAGGTCATGGCACGGATATGGGCATCGGCCGCGTCGCGCACGTCGACGACCGCGAAACCGAAGCGCGGAACGCGTTTCAGCTTGCCACTCATCATTTGCTGGATCAGCCCGACCGATGTGCCGTATCGCGGACCAAGCAGCGGTCCGAAAATCATACCGGGGTTGATGACGGTCAGGTCGAGTCCGGTTTTCCCCGCAAAGGCCCACGCGGCCTGCTCGGCCAGCGTTTTCGATCGGTAGTAGGGCGTGGCTCGCGGGCTGTCCGGATCAGTCCAGTCGCTCTCGGCAAACGGCGGCTGACCGCTGCCGTGATTGGTAGCGGCGATCGAGGATGTCAGCACTACCCGCGTAACACCTGCATGATGCGCCGCGCGCAACGCCCGCATGGCGCCGTCGCGTGCGGTGTCGATCATTGCCCCCGCATCCTTGGGCAGACCGGCCGGAAACGGCGAGGCCGTGTGAATGACGTAGCGGCCCCCAGCGAGCGCGGCGTCCCATCCGGAATCGGAGCAAAGATCAGCCTCGGCAAAGCTGAGGGCATCGGCATCGAAGGAGGCGGTGGCGCAAAGCTGGCGCCTGATCGCATCGCCAGCGACCAAGCTGCGGACGGTGCCGCGAACGCGATAGCCACTCGCCAGCAATTGCCGGGCGATATGTCCGCCGAGAAATCCACCGATCCCGGTAACGAGCACCTGGGTGTCGGCCGGCGCAGGATCGTTCAGTCTGGAAAGCATATATTTCAATCCTTTAGGCGGGTGCCGAGATGTGAATTAGACAATTAGACAATTATTGTCTAATCGTCTTTTGACGAATTGGACGGAAACTGTCAACCTGTTTTCGATGAGCGAGAACGAGCAAAAATCCGAGACGATTCTCGATGCGGCGCTTCCGGTGTTCGTCCGTCTGGGTTTTCGCAAGACGTCGATGGCCGACATTGCGCGCGCTGCGGGCATGTCCCGTGCGGCGCTCTATCTGTGCTTCAGCAGCAAGGAAGATTTGTTTCGGGCGGGGTCAACGCGGGCGCATGGCCGGACGATGCGGAACGTCGAATCCGAACTCGCCGGCGAGGACGATGTTTTCAGCCGGATCGAACGGGCCGTTGCCGTCTTCCAGCGCGAACTGATCGCACCGTTCGCCGCCAGCGGCGACGCGGCGGAACTGTTCGATACCAATATGACGTTGGCGCGTGACATCACGCAGGGAGCGCGCACGAAGCTGGTGGCGCTGCTTGCGCAGGCGCTGGCCGATGCGCAGGCGAGCGGCGCGATCGCCGTGGAAGCCACGCCTGCCGACGTAGCGGCCATCCTTGTCGGAGCGATGGAAGGCATCAAGGACGCGCAAGTCGAAGGCCGCGATCTTCTCGCCGATACGCAGCTGTTCCTGCGCCTGTTGCGTCAGGCGCTGACGAGGAATTTGCCGGCGGGCTGATCCCTCGCGCGCCGCGGCTATTTCTTGAGGAACTTGTCCGAGGGAATGGTCACGGTCATTTCCCGCGGCTTCGGGTTGACGAAATTCGCCAGCGAGAAAACCACGCCATAGATCACCCCGGCGATCACGCCGACGACGGTCAGAAAACGGAACAAACTGGGCATGCGGGGCTCAGGACGGCGAATTAACCAATGAAATCATCCAACATGTTCCCATCGCGGTTGCAAGAGTCTCTGGCAACCCTGTCTGTGGCGGTAGTATAGGTGTCGCAGAGCGGGCAAATCCGCATAACGACAGAGCTTTTCGATGTCCGAGACCGCCGTACCGGCACACATTGGCGCCTCCCAGGAGACCGACATCGCGTCGGCGCTGGGATCGCGGTCGATCGTGCTGGTCGGCATGATGGGCGCCGGCAAATCGACCATCGGGCGCCGGCTGGCGGCGCGGTTGCGGCTGCCGTTTCTCGATGCCGATATCGAGATCGAGGCGGCGGCGGGGATGTCGATCCCCGACATTTTCGAGACCCATGGCGAGCCGCATTTTCGCGACGGCGAGGCGCGGGTGATTGCGCGGTTGCTGGACAACGGGCCGGCGGTGATCGCCACCGGCGGCGGCGCCTTCATGCGCGACGACACCCGGGCCCGGATTCGCGACAAGGCCGTCTCGATCTGGCTCAAGGCGGATGCAGACGTCATCCTCAAGCGCGTCAAGCGCCGCGCCGACCGGCCGCTGTTGCAGACCGACGATCCGGCGGCGACGATCAGCCGCCTGCTCGAAGCCCGCGAACCGGTGTATCAGACCGCCGATCTGACGATTGCCTCGCGCGACGTGCCGCACGACCGCATCGTCGAGGAATGCATCGATGCGTTGCGTGCCCGGCTGTGTCCCGACGCGCCGGCGCCCCGGCCCACTACCGATGGAATCAGCGTTACGCCATGACAGCACCCCTGAAACACTCCGCCGATATCACGGTCGACGTCGCGCTCGGCGATCGCGCCTATGACATCGTCATCGGCCGCGGCGTGCTGGCCTCGCTCGGGGCGCGGATCGCCGCCCTGCGGCCGGGCGTGCGCACGGCCATCGTCACCGATCGCACCGTGGCCCGGCACTGGCTCGAGCAGGCCGAGAGTTCGCTGGCGGCGGCCGGCATCCCGACCTCCCGCGTGATCGTCGAGGAAGGCGAGATTTCCAAGACCTATGCCGGCCTCGAAAAGGTTTCCGAGGCGCTGATCGCGGCGAAGATCGAACGCAACGATCTCGTGGTCGCGCTCGGCGGCGGCGTGGTCGGCGATCTCGCCGGCTTCGCCGCGGCGATCCTGCGCCGCGGCGTCGACTTCGTGCAGGTGCCGACCTCGCTGCTGGCGCAGGTGGATTCCTCGGTCGGCGGTAAAACGGGGATCAATTCGCCGCAGGGCAAGAATCTGCTCGGCGCGTTTCACCAGCCCGTGCTCGTGATCGCCGATACGTCCGTGCTCGATACGCTGTCGCAGCGTCAGTTTCGCTCGGGTTATGCGGAAGTCGCCAAATACGGCGTGCTCGGCGACGAGGCCTTTTTCGCCTGGCTGGAGGCCAACCACGCCGAAATCTTTTCGGGCAGCGCGGCGCGCGAGCATGCGGTCGCGACCTCCTGCCGCGCCAAGGCTGCGATCGTCTCGCGCGACGAGCGCGAGACCGGTGAGCGCGCGCTGCTCAATCTCGGCCACACGTTCGGCCACGCGCTGGAAGCCGCCACCGGTTTCTCCGACCGCCTGTTCCATGGCGAGGGCGTTGCCATCGGCATGGTGCTGGCGGCGGAATTCTCCGCGCAGCTCGGCAAGATCTCCGAAGCCGACGCCGCGCGCGTGGCGCGCCATCTGGCGGCCGTGGGCCTGCCGACCCGGCTGCAGGATATCGCGGGCTTCGCGCAGGAGGGACTTGCGGGTGCCGACGCGCTGCTGGCGCTGATGGCGCAGGACAAGAAGGTCAAGCGCGGCAAGCTCACCTTCATCCTGCTGGAAGCGGTCGGCCGCGCGGCTGTTGTCAACGACGTCGACCCGACGCTGGTGCGTGACTTCCTGCAACGGAAGCTCGCGGGATGAGCATAACAGCGCCCGCGCGAATCGCGGCGAGGCCCGCATGAGCTCGATCACGTTCAACCTGATGCTGGCGTTTCTGCTGCTCGCCGCCAATGCGTTCTATGTCGCCGCCGAATTCGCGCTGGTGAAGAGCCGCGGCTTCCGCATCAAGGCGATGGCCGAGCAGAACCGGTTCGGCGCGCGCCTGCTGCAAAGCATGATGGGCAATATCGAGGCCTATCTGGCGTGCTGCCAGCTCGGCATCACCATGGCCTCGCTCGGCCTCGGCTGGGTCGGCGAGCCCACGGTGTCGGCGCTGCTCCTGCCGGTGCTGACCCCGTTCGGATTGTCGCAATCCACGGTGCACTTCGTGTCGTTCATGGCCGGCTTCCTGATCTTCTCCTCGCTGCACATCGTGATCGGCGAACAGGTGCCCAAGACGCTGGCGATCCGCCAGCCGGTGCCGGTGTCGCAATGGATCGCCTATCCGCTCTATCTGTCCTACCTGGTGTTCTGGCCGCTGAACTGGCTGCTCAACAGCGCCTCGCGCGGCATCCTGCGCCTGCTCGGCGTGCAGGAATCCTCGCAGCATGAAATCCTCACCGATTCCGAGATCGAGGGGCTGGTGGAGGAGTCCGCGGTGCATGGCGGTATCGAAAGCGGCGAGGCCGAATACATCCACAACGTCTTCCGCTTCGGCGACCTTGCGGTGTCCGACGTCATGGTCCACCGCACCGCGATGGTCCTGATCAACGCCGATCTGCCGGCGGAAGAACTGGTGCGCGAGGTGCTGGCTACCGAATACACCCGCATCCCGCTGTGGCGCGACAAGCCCGAAAACATCATCGGCGTGCTGCACGCCAAGGATCTGCTGCGCGCCATCCGTGCCTCCGAGGGCGACATGTCCGCCATCAACGTCACGGCCATCATGCTGCCGCCCTGGTTCGTGCCGGAGATGCGACCGCTGTCCGAACAGCTCAAGGCGTTCCGCCGCCGCAAGACCCATTTCGCGCTCGTCGTCGACGAATACGGCGAGGTCGAGGGCATGGTCACGCTGGAAGACATTCTGGAGGAGATCGTCGGCGATATTTCCGACGAGCACGATGTCGTCGTGGCCGGCGTCCGTGCCCAGCCCGACGGCTCGGTGGTGGTCGACGGCTCGGTGCCGATCCGCGATCTCAACCGCGCCATGAACTGGCATCTGCCCGACGAGGAGGCGACGACGGTCGCAGGTCTCGTGATCCATGAGGCACGCTCGATCCCGGAGCGCGGACAGAGTTTTACCTTCCACGGCTGTCGCTTCCGCGTGCTCCGCCGCGAGCGAAACCGCATCACCGCGCTGAAAATCCAGCCGCTGCCGCGCGAGTCGGAAGCCGAGGATCCGAAGCCGAAGCGGGCCGGCAAGTCGTTTTAACGCGGTTTCGGACAGCTCATATTTGCGGCAGGTCCCGCAGAACTACCTGCCTGCGGCTTCTCCCGGCGCCTGCGCCTTGATCGCCAGCGCGTGAACGGATCCCTTGAGTTCCGCGTCCAGCGTCGCGTTTACCATGCGATGACGCTCGATCCGGCTCTTCCCATCGAAGGCCGGAGACACAATATAGACCCGGAAATGCGTCTCGCCGCCCGGCCTGTGGCCGGCATGGCCCTCATGCAGATGAGATTCGTCCGTCACGTCGAGGCTTTCCGGCAAGAAAGCTTCACGCAACTTGTTTATGATAATGTCCCTGGTGCTCATGATGTCGGCAGATACGTCCGCGTCCGCTTGCCGTCAATGGCGTAACCGAACAGAGGTATTCGCAATGTCAAGACTTGAAGCCTTGGGCATTGCGTAGTCAAAGTCAGCCATGCCGATTGATTCATCCAAATTCTTCGATTCCATTCGCATCAAGCCCAACAAGGTGAGCGCGAAAGCGCAGGCGCGCGCGAATGAAGAATCCGCCATGTGCGAATGGGCCGGCTGCCCGAACAAGGGCCCGCACCGCGCCCCCAAGGGCCGCGAGAACTCGCGCGAGTATTTTCACTTCTGTCTCAATCACGTCCGCGAGTACAATCAGAACTACAATTTCTTCCAGGGCATGCCTGCCGACGCCGTCGCGCGCTACCAGAAGGATGCGCTGACCGGCCACCGCCCGACCTGGAAGATGGGCGCCAACACCGCCGGCAAGAAGGGCAAGCAGGCGGCCGAGGAGTTCGACACCGCTTCCGATCCGTTCAGCATGTTCTCCGAGCTCAACGGCCGTGGCCGCTGGCGGCCGGGACCGGGCAACGAAGCCAAGGTCGAAACCCGCAAGGTGATGAACGCCGAGCGCAAGGCGTTGCAGGTGATGGGCCTCACTGCCGAAGCCTCGCTCGAGGACGTCAAGGCGAAGTACAAGGCGCTGGTCAAACAGCACCACCCCGACGCCAATGGCGGCGACCGCTCCACCGAGGACCGCCTGATCGAGATCATCAAGGCGTATAATTATCTGAAGACGGTCGTCCGCGGGGCTTAGCTCCGCTGTCGTCCCGGCGAACGCCCTAGGGCATGCACACATCTCTGAGGCTCCATCCTGCT
>JAQSDT010000744.1 GCA_029946075.1 bacterium
TTCGCCGATCATGCGGCCGGCGAGCTGGCTGTCGCGGGCGCTGCTGTTTTCGGCACGCTCCTTCTCGCGATCCATGAACATCTTGTCCTCGATGCCCTTGGCGCGCCAGGCGCGGCCGGCCTTGTCGCGCCGCGCCTTCTTCTCGCGCGCCTGCTGAACCGCACGTTCGGCATGGCGCAGCGCATCGGAGGCGCGGTCGAGTTCGGTCGCGGCGCGGGCGCGCGCCGCGTCGCGGGCTTCGGCGAAATCCGGCCACGCGCCGCCGAATATCGTGATGCCGACCGGTGTCAGCTCGACGATGCGATCGACGCGCTCCAGCAGCGCGCGGTCATGGCTGGCGACGAGAACGCCGCCCTGCCAGCGTTCGAGCAATTCCGCGACCGCAAGCCGGCCGTCGCGGTCGAGATTGTTGGTGGGCTCGTCGAGCAGCAGCACGTCGGGCGCTTCCACCAACAGCCGCGCCAGCGCGACGCGGGTTCGCTGCCCGCCGCTGAGCGAGGCAACCGGCCGGTCGAGCGACAAGGACGGCAGGCCGATTTCGAGCAGCGCCGACTGCAGTCGCGTCTCCAGCGTCCAGTCGGCTTCGCCGGCGTCGCCGAGCGAACCTTCGCCGCGCTCGATCCGGCGCAGACAGGCAAGATCATCGGCGACGCCGAGCGCCTCGCCGACGGTTACGCGATCGTCGGCCAGTTGCGCCAGCATGCCGATCGAGCCGAGCCGCTGCAGCGATCCGCGCGCTGGTTCGACCGCGCCGTTGACCAGGCGCAGCAACGTGGACTTGCCGCAGCCGTTGCGGCCGACGACGCCGGTGCGCTCGCGGCCGATCGCGAGCGTCAGTCCGTCGAACAGCGGCCGCCCGTCAGGCGCGGCGAGGCAGATGGAATCCAGAATGACAAAGGAGGGCATGGAGAGTTTCCGAAATGGACTGATGTCGCGGAGCGTTCAGCTTTGCGATGTCCATTTCACTCTCCAGGGGTGGATCGGCGATATCGCCGAAACGATCAGGCGCAAGCGTCCGACCAGGTCGGACGCTGCCACTCAATTAAATACGCCCGACGGTTGTTCGCCTAGGCTTGCGGGCGCGGCGCTTCCTGCGCGACGGCCGCCGCCGGGATGGCGCGGGTGCGGAAGTAGTCGAGCACGAACAGGCGGATCGCCGAGGACAGATTGCCCTGCTGGCGGTTGCTGTCGATCTCGCCGACCAGTTCGGACAGCGTCATGTTCCGCAGGCCCGAGATTTCCTTCATGCCGTTCCAGAAGGCCTCTTCGAGGCTGACGCTGGTCTTGTGACCGGCGACCACGATCGAACGCTTGACGACGGGTGACTTCATGATGCGTCTCCGTCGAGTTTGTGCTGGTCCAGCAAATCGCGGCTGCGATCCTTGCTGTTGTCATCGATTGCGCGTTCGGCCTTGGTCCGTCCGAACTTCGCGCGGTTGGCATCGGCCTGTCTGGCCGACTGCGCACGCTCGCTGCGCTTCTTGAAACGATTCAGGTTGACGACATCCCCCATGCTCGCCTCCATCATCCGGCGGCTCGGAGGCACAATAATTCATCAGGGCGAAAAATAATGTCGCGCTGTGGTGCGCAAATGAAATCGATGGTCATTCAGAATCCCCGTGTAAGGACTCATTGATAGCATCAAAAAATAAATTTCGCTCTGCGAAAACCGAATAAGTACTTGCATCTACCATGCGTCAACGCGACGCCGATAGATGATCTCTCTCATCCTATAAGCGTTATGTTCTATAATTATATCGGTCACTCCGTATTTTCACGGGAGCGTGTTCGATCATCCCGGGTGTGTCATTTTGTCCGGCTGCACCAGCCGTTCGAACTCCGCCGCGCTGACAAACCCAAGCCTTACAGCCTCTTCCTTCAATGTCGTGCCGCGTGCATGCGCCGTCTTGGCGACCTTTGCCGCGTTGTCGTAACCGATCTTCGGCGCGAGTGCGGTCACCAGCATCAGCGAACGCTGCATCAATTCGCCGATGCGCTTCTCGTCGGCGCGTATTCCGGCAACGCAATGCTCAGTGAATGAACGGCTCGCATCCGCCAGCAATTGAATGGAATTGATCATACAATATGCCAAGACCGGCTTGTAGACGTTCAATTCGAAGTGTCCCTGGCTGCCGGCGACGGTGACCGCGGTCTGATTGCCGAAGACCTGGCAACACACCATCGTGAGCGCCTCGCACTGTGTCGGGTTGACCTTGCCCGGCATGATCGACGAGCCAGGCTCGTTTTCCGGCAAAATCAATTCGCCGAGACCGGAACGCGGACCGGATCCGAGCAGGCGGATGTCGTTGGCGATCTTGAACAGGCCGGTTGCCACCGAATTGATCGCGCCGTGCGCCAGCACGTAGGCATCGTTGGACGCCAGTGCTTCAAACTTGTTCGGCGCACTGGTGAACGGAAGTTTCGTCAGCCTGGCGACATGCCGCGCAAACGATCCGGCGAACTTCGGTTTGGAGTTGAGACCGGTGCCGACGGCGGTTCCGCCCTGCGCCAGCGGGAACAGTTCCTTCACCGCGACCTTCAGTCGCGCGATCCCGCTCTCGACCTGCGCGGCGTAGCCGGAGAATTCCTGCCCCAGCGTCAGCGGCGTCGCGTCCTGGGTGTGGGTTCGCCCGATCTTGATGATCTTCGCAAACGCCTTTTCCTTCCGGCGCAGTTCGCGATGCAATCCGCTCAAGGCCGGGATCAGGTCGGCGATGATCCGCGTCGCCGCGGCGATATGCATCGCCGTCGGAAATGAATCGTTCGACGACTGGCTCATATTGACGTGATCGTTGGGATGAACCGGTTGCTTGGCGCCGAGCTTGCCGCCGAGCATCTGGTTGGCGCGGTTGGCGATCACCTCGTTCAGATTCATGTTGGTCTGGGTGCCGGAGCCGGTTTGCCAGACCACCAGCGGGAAATGGTCGTCGAGCTTGCCCTCGATCACCTCGCGTGCGGCGCGGACGATGGCGCCGGCGCGGCGGCCATCAAGCAGCCCGAGTTCCCGGTTGGTTTCGGCGGAGGCGAGCTTGACGATGCCGAGCGCGTGGACGATCGCGATCGGCATGCGGTCATGGCCGATCTTGAAGTTCTGCCGCGAGCGTTCGGTCTGCGCGCCCCAATAACGATCGGCGGCAACGTCGATCGGACCGAAGCTGTCGGTCTCGCTGCGGGTGGATTTGTTTCCGGATGTTGCTGATCGGGCCATGCACAAAGTCCGTTGAGCCGTGAAGTGGCGGGAACGCGCACACTACAGCGAGACGGAGTTTCCTGCGTTCAGATTATTTCTTGCGGAAGCGATCCAGCCGCACCACTTCGGCGCCTTCGCTCGGCTTCGCCGCATCGTCCTCGCTCTCGGCGACGGGCTCGGGCGCGGCGACGGGCAGGGCGGACGGGGCGGGCACCACGGGAAGCTTCGATGCCGAGGCGTCAGCCGCGCCTTCGGCCGGCTCGAACTGCAGGCCGAACTGGACGGACGGATCGAGGAAGCTCTTGATCGCCGAGAACGGAACCACCAGCCGCTCGGGGATGCCGCCGAACGACAGCCCGACCTCGAAGCGATCCTCGGTCACCACCAGATCCCAGAACTGGTGCTGCAGGATGATGGTCATCTCTTCCGGATATTGCGCCAGCAGCCGCGGCGACAGCTTCACGCCTTCGGCGGTCGACAGGAAAGTAATGAAGAAATGATGCTCGCCGGGCAGGCCGTGCTCGGCGGCGTCGGTCAGCACGCGGCGCAGCACCCCGCGCAGCGCGTCGCGCGCCAGCACGTCATAACGGATGTGATCGGTCGCCATAAAAGTCCTGTTACGTTGCATGGCCGCCGGTCCGCCCGACTCGCCCCTTTTGGACATCGTACCCCGGCAGCGGCCGCAGGTCAGCAGGCGTCGCGGGTCGAATTTGCGCCAGAAACGCCCGAACGGGTGGCAAAACGGGGGAATAGCGAATGAAGTGGAGGCTTCTGTTGCCAGCTGCCTCCGAACCCCGCGAAACGGGGCAGGGCCAATTTGGTTGGCCTTGAAGCCGCCGCCGTTCTAGATTTTCGCCCATGTCTCCGGATTCATTGCCCGCAGCCGCCCCTGCGCCAGATCTTCCTGCCTCGCCGCCACATCCGCCCAGCCTGCTGGAACTCTTCCTGGCGTTCGCCAAAATGTCGCTGGCCGGGTTCGGCGGGGTGCTGGTCTGGGCGCGCCGCAGCATTGTCGATCAGCATCGCTGGATGACGGCGGAGGAGTTCAACGAAACCTTCGCGCTGTGCCATTTTCTGCCAGGCCCGAACATCGTCAACCTGTCGGTCGTGTTCGGTTCGCGCTTTCGCGGCGTTGCCGGCGGCATCGCAGCCTTTGCCGGGCTGGTCGGCCCACCCGTGGTGATCTCGATCGTGCTGGCGGCGCTGTATGCCCGTTACGGCGAGATCGATGCGCTGCGGCGCATCCTGGCCGGGGTGTCCTGCGCCGCGGTAGGCCTGCTGATCGCGGTCGTGTTCAAGATGATGACGCCGCTGGTCAGCAAGCGCGATGCGGTCGGGCTCCTGATCATGGCTGCCGTGTTCGTCGCGATCGGCCTGTTGCGGTGGCCGCTGCAGTCGGTCCTGCTGGCGGCGATCCCGCTCAGCCTCGGGATCACGGTCTTCGTCAGGCGCCGGGTAAACGCATGAATCCGGATGCCAATCCGATCGGAACGCTCGTTTGGACTTTCGGTCTGATGTCGCTGTTTGCGGTTGGCGGCGCGGTTTCGGCCATACCCGAAATGCATCGCATTGCGGTCGACGTCCACCACTGGCTGGACGACAAGCAATTCGCCGACGTTTTCGCCATCTCGCAATTGTCGCCGGGGCCGAACGTGCTGATCGTGACCCTGATCGGATATTCCGTCGCGGGGATTACCGGCGCTCTCGCGGCGACGCTGGCGATGTGCGGTCCGACAGCCGTCCTTGCCTATTATGTGAGCCGTCTGCTGCAACGCTCGCGCCATGCAACATGGCCGGCCATTATTCAGGCAGCGCTGGTTCCGCTCTCGATCGGCCTGATGGCCGCCAGCGGTCTCATTTTGGCGCAGACTTCCGACCGGACCTGGGCGGCGGGGCTGATCACGGCCGCCGCGGCCGTACTCGCTTTTGCCACACGGCTCAATCCCTTATGGATGTTGCTGGCGGGCGGCGTTTTGGGTTTTGCTGGCGTTGTCTGACGAAAATGGCTAGGCAAGACCTCGGGACCAACAGAAACTCTGTTCAAATAGTACGGGCACCAAGCCTTAATGGGCGAAGCCTTTGGGGGAGAGACACCTATGAGTGAGACGCCGAGCCAGGCGCCTGATAATTCCATCATGTCGAAATGGGTTCGCGGCCCGCAGGATTTCGTCGGCGGTATCGCCCTGATGGCGATCGCGGCCTTCGCCCTCTGGGCGTCGAGCGATCTGCAGGGCATGCGCGGGTTTTCCTTTGGCGCAGGTACCGCGCCGCGGATGTTCGGCGTGCTGCTGCTGCTGCTGGGCGCAGCCGTCACCCTGATGGGCCTTTTCACCGAAGGCCCGGGCATCTCGAAATACCACTGGCGCGGACCGCTGTTCGTTTCGCTGGCGATCCTTTCCTTTGCGGTGGCCATTCGTCCGCTCGGCCTCGTGATCTCGGCGTTTGCTGCCTTCATGATCGCGGCACTGGGCACGCATGAGACGCGATGGAAGGAGACCATCATCGTCGGCGCCTGCCTGACGCTCGGTTGCAGTCTCCTGTTCCCCTATGCGCTCGGGCTGCCGCTGCAGCTTTTCCCGCGTTTTATGATTCAGTGAGGGCGTGATGGCCGATCTCTTTTCCAATCTCGCCCTCGGTTTCGGCGTAGCCTTCACCCCGATCAATCTCATGCTGTGCCTGATCGGTGCGCTGGTCGGCACGCTCGTCGGCGTGCTGCCGGGCATCGGCACCATCGCCACCGTGGCGATGCTGCTGCCGATCACGTTCGGCCTGCCGCCGGTCGGCGCGCTGATCATGCTCGCCGGCATTTACTACGGCGCGCAGTATGGCGGCTCGACCACGTCGATCCTGGTCAACATACCCGGTGAAGCGGGGTCCGTGGTCACGGCGCTCGACGGCTTCCAGATGGCGAAACAGGGCAGGGCCGGTCCGGCACTGGCGATCGCCGCGATCGGATCGTTCTTCGCCGGTTGCGTCGCCACCGTGCTGATTGCCGTGCTGGGCGCGCCGCTCACCAAGCTCGCGCTGGCGTTCGGTCCAGCCGAATATTTCTCGCTGATGGTACTCGGCCTGATCTTCGCCGTCGTGCTGGCGAAGGGTTCGGTGCTGAAGGCGATTGCGATGATCGTGCTCGGGCTGCTGCTCTCGATGGTCGGCTCCGACATCGAAACCGGCGCCTCGCGCATGGCCTTCAACATTCCCGAACTTGCCGACGGTCTTGGCTTCGCCACCGTGGCGATGGGTCTGTTCGGCTTTGCCGAGATCATCCGCAACCTCGATGCCGGCAGCGAAAGCGACCGCGAACTGGTGCAGCAAAAGGTCACAGGCCTGATGCCGACGCTAAAGGACCTCAAGGATTCTGCGTTTCCGATCCTGCGCGGCACCACGCTCGGTTCGATCCTCGGCATTCTGCCGGGCGGCGGCGCTGTGATCGCGTCGTTCGCGGCCTACACGCTCGAAAAGAAGATCTCCAAGAACCCGAAGAAGTTCGGCCGCGGTGCGATCGAAGGCGTTGCGGCGCCGGAGAGCGCCAACAACGCCGCGGCGCAGACCTCCTTCATTCCGCTGCTGACGCTCGGTATTCCGCCGAACGCCGTCATGGCGCTGATGGTCGGCGCGATGACGATCCACGGCATCGTGCCGGGTCCGCAGGTGATGCAGAAGCAGCCCGAACTGGTCTGGGGCATGATCGCCTCGATGTGGGTCGGCAATTTGATGCTGCTGATCATCAACCTGCCGCTGGTCGGGATCTGGGTGCGGCTGTTGCGCGTGCCGTATCGCCTGATGTTCCCCTGCATCGTGATCTTCTGCGCGATCGGCATCTACTCAGTGAACAACGCACCGGTCGATGTCGTCCTCGCGGGCGTGTTCGGACTGGTCGGTTACTGGCTGATCAAGCACGACTTCGAGCCGGCGCCGTTGCTGCTCGGCATGGTGCTCGGCCCGCTGATGGAGGAAAACCTCCGCCGTGCGTTGCTGATCTCGCGTGGCGACTGGTCGGTGTTCGTCACCCGTCCGCTTTCGGCGGTGCTGATGGCCATCGCAGCCTTCCTGCTGATCCTCGCGATCCTGCCCTCGCTGCGCAGGAAGCGCGACGAGGTGTTCGTGGAGTCCGAGAATTAACCCTGCGGCGGTGCGCCGCAGTCCTGGCGCTGTTTGCCGCCGGGCGAAATGCTAAACCGCAAATGCCGGCTCGCGAGGGCCGGCATTTCTCTTGAGGGTTGAAGGAACTTGACATGAACAGGTACGGTCGCTCGCTGGCGAGCGGTTGCCTGGCCGCGCTGGCCGGGCTGGGATTGCTTTCGACGCAGGCGCTGGCGCAAGCCTATCCGACCCGCAGCATCACCATGATCGTGCCGTTCGCGGCTGGCGGTCCGACCGATGTGATTTCGCGCATCGTCACCGGCCACATGGCGCAGACGCTGGGTCAGGCCATCATCATCGAGAACGTGGTCGGCGCCGGCGGCACCACCGCCACCACCCGCGCATCGAAGGCGGCCCCCGACGGCTACACGCTGATCACGGGCCACATGGGAACGCACGCGGCGTCGGTGCCGCTGTATCCCAACCTTGCCTATCATCCGGAGAAGAGCTTCGAGCCGGTCGCGCTGCTCGCCGGCACGCCGATCCTGATCCTCGCGCGCAAGGATTTCGCGCCGAAGGACCTGAAGGAATTCGTCGCCTATGTGAAGGCCAACGAAACCAAGGTGAACGCGGCGCATGCCGGCGTCGGCTCGGTCTCGAACGTGTCGTGCGAACTCTTGAACTCGGTGCTGGGCGTCAAGCCGGTCGGCGTGCCCTTCAACGGCACCGGTCCGGCGATGAACGCGCTGGTGGCCGGCCAAGTCGATTACATGTGCGACCAGATCGTCAACGCCGTGCCGCAGATCAACGGCGGCACCATCAAGGCCTATGCGGTGGCGACGCCCGAGCGCAATCCGTCGCTGCCCAACGTCCCGACCACGACCGAGGCCGGGTTGCCCGCCTTCCAGGCCCAGGCCTGGAACGCGATCTTCGCGCCGAAGGGGACGCCCCCGGAAATCGTCGCCAAGCTGAACGAAGCCGTCGGCAAGGCGCTGAACGACGAGACCGTGCGCAAGCGGCTGCTCGATCTCGGCAGCGTCATCCCGGCCGGCGCCGACCGTACCCCGGCCGCGCTCGGCACGCTGGTGAAGAACGAAATCGCCAAATGGACGCCGGTGCTCAAGCCGGTGAATTGACATAGCGTTTTCAAGCGAAGTGTTGCGCGGTTCGCGTCAAGAAAACGCGTCCGCCAAAAAGTCCATATTATCAATTCGATAGGTGAGGGGCGGGACGCGAGTTCCGCCCCTTGTCGTTTGGGACGGGCATGATCATTTTTCCGGGTATAATCGGTGTGCGCTGCCGAATCGCCGTGTCGATCGGTTACCCCGGCGGGTAAATTCGCCCTCCCGAAAAGCCCGAAGCCAACGCCATGAACCAGTACCACGACCTGCTCGAACGTATCCTCAGCGACGGCGCGGAGAAGCACGACCGCACCGGCACCGGCACGCTGTCGATCTTCGGGCATCAGATGCGCTTCAATCTGTCGGCCGGCTTTCCGATGCTGACCACCAAGCGCTTGCCGCTGAAGGCGATCATCCACGAACTGCTCTGGTTCCTGGCCGGCGACACCAACATCAAATACCTCAAGGACAATGGCGTATCGATCTGGGATGAATGGGCCGACGCCAATGGCGATCTTGGCCCCGTCTACGGATCGCAGTGGCGCTCGTGGCCGGCACCGGACGGGCGCAGCATCGACCAGATTTCCAACGTCATCGACATGATCAAGCGCAATCCGGATTCGCGGCGGCTGATCGTCAGTGCGTGGAATCCGGCCGACGTCGACAAGATGGCGCTGCCGCCCTGTCACTGCCTGTTCCAGTTCTACGTCGCCAACGGCAAATTGTCGTGCCAGCTCTACCAGCGCTCGGCCGACGTGTTTCTCGGCGTGCCCTTCAACATCGCCTCCTATGCGCTGCTGACGATGATGGTGGCGCAGGTGACGGGGCTGAAGGCCGGCGACTTCGTGCATTCGTTCGGCGACACGCATCTGTATTCCAACCACCTCGAACAGGCGCGGCTGCAGCTGACGCGGCCGACGCGGCCATTGCCGGTCATGAAGATCAATCCTGCGGTGAAGGACATTTTCGCATTCCGTTACGAGGATTTCACGCTCGAAAACTACGAGCCGCATCCGCACATCAAGGCCGAAGTCGCCGTATGAGCGGCGTGGGCACGCGATGTCGCTGACGATCCGCCGCGCGCGTCCGGGCGAAGCGGGGCTGGTACTGTCGTTCGTCCGCGAACTCGCCGATTACGAAAAGCTGCTGCACGAGGTCGAGGCGACCGAAGCCGGCATCGACGCCGCGCTGTTCGGTCCCAATCCGGTGATCTTCTGCGAGATCGCCGAATGGAACGGCGAGGCCGCAGGATTCGCGGTCTGGTTCGTCAACTTTTCGACCTTCAGCGGCCGTGCCGGAATCTATCTGGAAGATCTGTTCGTCCGCCCGGAGCTGCGCGGCAACGGCATCGGCAAGGCGCTGCTGGTGCACCTCGCACGCGAATGCACGACGAATGGCTGGTCGCGGCTGCAATGGTCGGTGCTCGACTGGAACACGCCATCGATCGCGTTTTACAAATCGCTCGGCGCCGAACTGATGGACGAGTGGACGGTGTGCCGCGTCACCGGTTCGGCGCTCACGGCGCTGGCGCAGGGGGCAACGCGATGATCGAAGTCGTTCTCGTCGTCGCGGTCGCCGAGAATGGCGTGATCGGCGCCGACAACGCCATGCCGTGGCGGCTGAAGTCGGACCTCGCTCGGTTCAAGGCGCTGACATCCGGCAGGTCCGTCGTGATGGGGCGCAAGACCTTCCAGTCGATCGGCCGGCCGCTGCCCAAACGCACCAATATCGTGGTCACGCGCGATCAGGGGTTTCGGGCCGATGGTGCCGTCGTCACCCGTTCCGTCGCGGACGCCGCTGCGATCGCGACCGGCGATGCGCTGCGGCGTTTCGCCACTGAGATTGCGATCATCGGCGGTGCGGAAATCTACGCGCAATGGATGGACCGCGCCGACCGCCTCGAAATCACCGAGGTGCATGCCCGGCCCGACGGCGACACGCGGTTCGCCGCGATCGATCCGGCGGTCTGGGAAGAGGTATCGCGGGTGCGCAATCCGGCCGGCCCCGACGACAGCGCGGACTTCTCCTATGTGACATTTCGTCGGCGCAAGCCGCATTAACTGCGGCATTAACCGCGCTTCCCAATGTTTACATTGACAATTATGGCATCAAGCATAGCTGCTTCGAACGCCAAGCCTGCGTTGTAAGGGCCCTGACGGTCCCCTATAAAGCCGGTCGGATATGCGAGGCCGGGCATCCTGCCCAGACCGGTGGACCCGGACCCCGTGGAGGAGAGTTTTATATGCCGTGGAAGAATCAAGGCGGAGGCCCGTGGGGCTCGGGTCCGAAGGGACCGTGGGGTCAGGGGCCGCAATCGGTCGGTCCGAGGCCGCCCGATCTGGAGGATCTTCTGCGCCGCGGCCAGGACAAGCTGCAGCAGCTTTTGCCCGGCGGCCACTTCAGCGGCATGGGCATCGCGCTGGTGCTGGTGGTCGGCCTCGCGATCTGGGGATTGTCCGGCTTCTTCCGCGTGCAGTCCGAAGAACTCGGTGTGGTGCTGCGCTTCGGCAAGCACGTGCGCACCGTGCAGCCCGGCCTGAACTACCATCTGCCCTATCCGGTCGAAACCGTGCTGCTGCCGAAGGCGCTGCGCGTCTCCACCATCTCGATCGGCATGACGCTGATCGAGGATCCGGCCCGCCGCGGCCGCACCATGCGCGACGTTCCGGAAGAGAGCCTGATGCTGACCGGCGACGAGAACATCGTCGACGTTGATTTCACCGTGCTGTGGCGCATCAAGCCCGATGGCGTCGGCAATTATCTCTTCAACATCCAGAACCCCGAAGGCACCGTGAAGGCGGTGGCCGAAAGCGCGATGCGCGAAGTGATCGGCCGTTCCAACATTCAGCCGATCCTCACCGGCGCCCGCACCACCACGGAAGCCGGCGTGCAGGAACTGATGCAGAAGACGCTCGACAGCTACAGCGCCGGCGTTCAGATCGCGCAGGTACAGATGCAGAAGGTCGATCCGCCTGCGCAGGTGATCGACGCGTTCCGCGACGTGCAGGCGGCGCGCGCCGACTTCGAGCGTTTGCAGAACGAGGCGCAGACCTATGCCAACCGCGTCGTTCCCGACGCGCGCGGCCGTGCTGCGCAGATCCTGCAGGTCGCCGAAGGCTACAAGGAACAGGCGGTCGCCGAGGCCAAGGGCCAGAGCTCGCGCTTCCTGAAGGTCTACGACGAATACAGGAAGGCGCCCGAAGTGACGCGGCAACGCATCTATCTGGAATCGATGGAGCGGATTCTCGCCGGCTCCGAGAAGCTCGTTTATGACGGCGGCGGTTCCGCACAGGGTCTGGTGCCCTATCTGCCGCTCAACGAATTGACGCCGAGGCGTCCGCCGGCCTCCACGGGCCAGCAGCCGGCAGGAGGTGTCCGATGAAATCCCCCGTTACAGGTTTCGTCTCGCTGATCTTGCTGCTGCTGATCCTCGCGGTCGCCTATATGTCGCTGTTCACGGTCCAGCAGACCCAGCAGACCATCGTGCTGCGGTTCGGTGAGCCGATCGAGGTCGTCACCCAGCCGGGCCTGCACCTCAAGGCGCCGTGGAACTCGGTAATCAACATCGACAAGCGCATCCTCGATCTGGAAAACCCGTCGCAGGAAGTCATCGCGTCGGATCAGAAGCGGCTGGTGGTCGATGCCTTCGCCCGCTACCGCATCAAGAACGCGCTGCGCTTCTATCAGAGCATCGGTTCGATCCAGGCCGCCAACGTCCAGCTCACGACGCTGCTGAACGCATCGCTGCGCCGCGTACTCGGCGAAGTCACCTTCATCACGGTGGTCCGCGACGACCGCGAGAAGCTGATGGCCCGCATCCGCGAGCAGCTCGACAGGGAGGCCGACGGCTACGGCATCGAGGTCGTCGACGTCCGTATCCGCCGCGCGGATCTGCCCGAGCAGAACAGCCAGGCGGTCTACAAGCGGATGCAGACCGAGCGCGAACGCGAGGCCCAGGACTTCCGCGCCCAGGGCGGCCAGAAGGCGCAGGAAATCCGCTCCAAGGCGGATCGCGAAGCGACGGTCATCATCGCCGACGCCAACTCGACCGCCGAACAGACCCGCGGCGTCGGCGACGCCGAACGCAACCGGCTGTTCGCCGAGGCCTATGGCAAGGATCCGGACTTCTTCGCCTTCTACCGCTCGATGTCGGCCTACGAGACCGGGCTTCGCTCCAACGACACCCGGTTCCTGCTGCGGCCGGATTCCGAATTTTTCCGCTTCTTCGCCAATCCGTCCGGACATCCGCCGGCCGCCGCAACGGCGCCGAAGCAGTAGTTTTTCGGACACGCGAATTCAGGCGAAGCGGAGTTCCGCTTCGCCTGCTATAAAACAAAAAAGCGCTGCCAACGGGGGGTTATCATCCGATGAGGTCCATAGCGTTCACCGACTTCCTCATCGGTGTGGGCATCCTGTTCGT
>JAQSDT010000745.1 GCA_029946075.1 bacterium
ACATCTTCCTTATCATGGCTGCATACTCTCCGCAGTTTTCACAAGGTTCTCAACATAAGCCAGACCAAGCTTAGCGATGTGAATTGCGGATATGTCGCTTAGCGTCGAGCCTAGATGTTTGAGCGGCGGGCCGACCTGATTTCCGCCGCGCTCTGTTACAAAATGCAAAGCAGCGGGGGATGAGCTTATCATTTCGGGTTCAACGATGCGCTTGGTGGCCGTCTCCCGCAGGACCGGCATTCCATCCTGATTGCGTATCAATTGCTCGTATTCGGTGTCGGGCTTTACGGAGAAAAGCACATCCCGTCCCTCATGAACCGGGCGTTCTAGGCTATGTTCCTCGTCGTCGCGAGAGGCGAAGAGGTAGCGCAAGAGAGGGTCATCTTTTCTTTCCGTCTTTACCGTCGTGCCATACCACTGTCGAGAGGCGGGGAAGTTCTTCGCACCCTGTTCCAACTGGGTAAAGACACCTTTCCAGGCCTGTAGGAACTGAACCCATGCATCGGAGAAAGGCACGAAGTCGGTGCATGTTTCCATTTCTGCAATCGATTTACGGGCGTGACGCAACCTCGTGTGACATTTTTCAATGGCTTTCGGATCCATGATGTCCGACCCTGACGAGAGAGAAAACGTGTTTAGTGAACCGTGCCGTAAAAGCCGTCGGGAGCGATATCTTCGAGCGATTTAAGAAAGTCGTTCGTGAGGTTCTGAGACACGAAGTGCCGGCTGTAGGGGTCGAATAATTCGACCGCCGGTCTCTCACTTGGTTTTGCTTCGTCTGCGGGCTTACGCTCTTCGTCTGACATCGCACATCTCCACTAACACTAGACGTTGCGCTTTTAAGCATTTCGTCCGTGCAGTGTCGAATCCAACTGCAATCTGAACACCATCGCGAGGCGGACATGGTCGTGCCGGAGATATTACAGTCGCGGCCGGCGCGGCCCCATCGTCATGATCTCAAAAACACCAGCGCCCCGCTGTTCCGACAACGGCTACCAGAACTCCGCGCCCACGACCGCAAACATCGCGATGAACACGAGGGTGGTGATCACCATCCTTACGTGCATGCCATTGAATTCGAACATCTTGCTCCCCGCCCCAGACCCTGGCTGTCGCCAGTGACCAAGGCATATGCGCCCGAGCGGGTCTGCGCAAGAACCCCACCCCAAAGCAACCCGCCTGAGCGGGACAGGAGAACCCAATGGATCGAAGCAAGTTCTTCGCAGCCTTGCGCGCGCGCGGCTCTGGCGTGTTCGGCACGTCTCTCAGCCAAGGGCAGGTGGCTGGCACGGAATCGATACTGGACGAAGCGCAGAAGCGCGGCACCCGGTTGACTTGGCTCGCCTACATGCTGGCCACTGCCTACCTCGAGACGGCGCACACCATGCAGCCGATCGAGGAATACGGAAAGGGCAATGGCCGGAAGTATGGCGCCAAGGCCGGTCCCTACGGCAAGGTGTATTACGGGCGCGGTTTCGTGCAGCTCACCTGGTTGGAAAATTATCAGAAGGCCGCTGCAAAGCTTGGCGTCGATTTCGTGCAGTTCCCGGAGCGCGTCATGGAACCACGCCTCGCGGCTGCAATCATGTTCGACGGCATGGAACAGGGCTGGTTCGCTGGGGACAAGATCGGGCGCCACACACTTGCGCGGCATATCGGCGGGGACAAGCCCGACTATGTGTCAGCACGCCGGATCATCAATGGGACGGACAAGGCCGCTGCAATCGCAGGATATGCTCGAGCGTTCGAAGCGGCACTTCGCGGCGCGGGCTATGTCTCGCAAGCACCAAAGCCACGTCCAGCCCCGCCAGCGCCCATCCCGGCTCCCAAGCCTGTTCCGGTCCCGCCAGTGTCCAAGCCCGCCCCTGAGCCGGTCCCTGCGCCAGCGAAGCCGGGTTTCTGGGAACTGTTCTTCGCCCGGCTCGCCAAGATGTTCAAGAGAGGCAAGTGACATGGCTCCAATCATTCGCATCTTCCTACGCTACGCCACCTTTCCGCTGCTCTACTTCGGCATGGTGAACGAGAACGAGGCGTCGGACCTCATCGCTGATCCCGAGATTGCGCAGTGGATCAGCCTGGCCGCCGGCATCGTCGCGCCCTTCGCAGCCGAGGCTTGGTATTGGGCAGCGCGCAAATTCCGGTGGGTTAAGTGAGCGCGCTCATCACGTGGGTTCTCACCAACCCCACAATCCTCGCTGCCGTCGCTGGCGCGGTGGCGCTCATTGCTAGCGCATGGGCTGCCCTCCGTGGCGCGAAGAAAGCCGGCATCGATGAACAAAAGGCCAAGGAGGCCGAAGCCCGTGCGAAAAATCTTGACCGCATCAAGCGCGCTGCTGACGCTCGCCCTTCTGGCAGCTTGCACAACGACCCGAGAAACCGCGACGGATGACGTGTGTCTGATATGGCGCGGCAACACGTTCTCGGCAAAGGGCGACACGCCGGAAACGGTTGCCGAAATCCGCGAGGCCAACGCAAAGCGAGACGCATATTGCGGTGCAAAGAAGTGAGCGCCTGCGACGCCATCTTCCTGGCCGGGTGTGTTCTTGTGCTGCTGATAGCCGCCGTTGCCCTTTGGCGAGGTTACGAGTGATGATCTTCGCGCACATCACCACGTCATTTCGGGAGACCTTTCACGCCCGCGCTTCCGAATGGGCGCTCGCGGCGGTGCTGTTCAATTGGGGGCTGGTGCTCTCGTTGAACATGACGCTATTCGAGGGGGCGTCCTATGCGGAACTGGCGGCTCTTGCTCCACAAGTCGCATGGGCGTGGCTCTGCCTCCTCTTTGGCGCGTTCCGGCTGGCCGTTCTTGCCATCAACGGGGCATGGCGACGATCGCCGCATATCCGGTCGGCCTGCGCTTTCGTGGCGTGTTTCGTGTGGTTTCAGATCAGCATGGGGCTGCTGCAATCAGGAACATGGTCAACCGGCTTGGCCGTCTACCCGGTCCTGTTCTTCCTCGATATCTTCAATGTCATCCGCGCAATAGGCGAAGCGGGACGGTCCGACGCGCAACACCAGCGGATGGCAGGCAATGGAAGTGACTCCTGAAGTTCTCGCCACGGCTGCCATCGGAACCCTCGTCATCATCGGGGCCATAGGGAAATATCTGCAGTCGCTTCGAGCGCCACCGCCCATAGTCGAGAAAAGCAGCGCCGTCCTTGCGGGCATCGGTCTCGGCTACGTCGAGCGGGAACAGATGGAACGGGTGATCCATGAACTGAAACGTATAGCGGACGGCATTGCGGATAAAAACTCAGCCGGCATTCAGCATAAGCTGGAGGACATGGCGGACATGATCGACAAGATGCAGTCGCCGCCCCGCAGGCGCTAACCCTCTCGCCTCCCAAGGCATTCGCCCCGCTGGCTCTCTTCGGAGGGTCGGCGGGGTTTTTCGTCGTTTCGGAACCTGTTTGTCCACAGTCGCCGATTTCTGTGCACGACGGAACGCCTTGGCAACCCACTCCCCCCGGAATCCCCCACTCCCCCGCGCATGTTCCCGCGCCGTTCCGCATTGGGCTGCACCTTTCCGCAAGATTGATCCTTGCCAAATGCCGCGAAACCCTTAGAAAGCGCGGACCGGAGAGGTGGCCGAGTGGTCGAAGGCGCTCCCCTGCTAAGGGAGAAAATCATACGCCTAAGCCCCTGAAATTGCTACAGACGGCCTGACTCTACCCCAATTTTCCCCCGCGACCTCGAAATTCCATCCCTTTTCTCGGGCTTCATCGCCGACTTCCGGCGTGCCGAGCTTCACGTATCGCTGATACTCGTGCGACCGCCATCCGCCTTCCTCTTTCAGCCTGAGCGGATCTCTGGTCTGCGCATAGAACCATGTCGCCCAGGAATGCCGGCAGACATGTGGCGTGATGATGGACGGGTCTCCCCCGCCAGCTTCGACGGCCCGCGCGAACGCTGTTCGCACCTGGCCTCCCCTCTTCACCTTCTCTGCGAATATCCTCCCGTCAAAGCGGCGGAACAGCGGCCCGGGCTGGCCTATGTTCGGCAGCAGGGACAATGCCGCCACCACACGGGGCTGTAGCGTCACACGGCGCTCGTGGCCGTTCTTCGTGTCCCGCAGCATCACCCAGCGGCCTGCAAGGTCTACATCGTCCCTACCGTCGATCGCGAACGTCTCCCCGGCCCGTGCGCCCTGTCCAAACCAGAACGTGATGAGCGCGGGAAGCCACGGGCTGGGCTGCGTCGTCGCGGCGTGAATAATCCTATCGGCCATTGCCGGCATGACGAACATGGTTCGCGCTCCCCCGCCTTTCGGCGACCTCAGCTTCTCGTCCTTCACGAAATTCATGATCGCGTTGACCGGGGCGTAAAGCTGGCGGCGAACTGTTGCCGGCGCCCGCCCCGGGTAGATTGAATTTGCAGCCCGGGCCATGACGCTGTTGTCGATCTCGGCAATCCGCATGTCCTGGAAATATTCCAGCAGCCGATCAAGGAACCTGGCGTCCTTTCCGCTTTCGAGATAGGCCGTCATCGCCCGGGCGAAGCTCATATCCCGCCAACCGGACAAGACGGGCGCAGCCTGCAAGTTGGCGACTATCTCGGCGGCGCGTTTCCGCGCTTCAGGCTTTGAAGTTTCGCCCGTGCTTCGTTCAAATCGGATACCGTTGATCGTGCCGCGCGCGACCCAGTAGGGGCTGTTCGGGCGCTTGACGAGGTTGAGCATGGCGTCGGCTCCATAATGCGTTCCAGATCCTCGGGCATGAAGAAGATAGCCCGACCGATTTGACGATAAGCGCCGATCGCCCGGGCGCGCTCCCGCAATGTGCGCTCCGAGACCTCCACACCAAGAATCCCCAGCTTTTCCACAGCGGCGGCGGGGGACAAGATGCCGTCGAGCGCCTTCGTCATGGTTCCCGCTCCTGTGCTGCCTTGGCGCGGAGAAGGGCGGCGAACTCGTTGGGAAGCATGACGTTGGCCGGCGTTTCGCGAAACATCGGCGCGATCTGATCGGGCTTGTAGCCGGCGAGGCCGCAGCCGATTGGCGTGAGTTGAAATTGCAAGTCGTCCCGGCTGCGCGCGAATTTCAGAAAAATGGCGACATACTCGGCGATGTCCCCCAGCGGCAGCGTGCGGATGTCTCGGTCCTTCGTCGGGATAGCATAGCTGTTGCCCTGCATTCCGACGCCTATGCCATACACGGCGCCGCGATGCTGACGCGCCCAGAGCGCCGCGCCCCTGCCGTGCCGCCCCGCAAGATTGGAGCCGAATACGAAAACAGGTTCCGTCATCATCTCGGCTCCTTCTGTTCGCCCTCGCTCGGATCGACTGTGACGTAGCCGGTTCGGTCGCCCTCCTGTGTCTGGCCGAGACGGGCGGCGATCTGGTCGAGCCGGTCTCGGGCTGACTGTATGCGGTCAACAACTCCTCGTTCTTCGGCGACCATATCAATTTCGAGCCACTCGACGGCCAATTCAAGCGAGGCGATCGCCTCCACAATGTCTACATCCGACACGGAATGAACTGTCGGGTTGCCGGCAGGACAGTCGCATTCTCGCCCCATGATCCCCATGCCGTTGTGGCCCAATTCGCAGTCGCAGATGTTGGGCTTTCGGGTGTCTATCCCCTCCGCCACTGGCATCAGGGGAGCGGCGGCGAGAAGGGCGGCACGGACAAGTCGGTAGTTGCCGGGGCTGACGAAAGCTCGGGCTGTTTCGCTTGCGCCCATATGCGGCCGCATTTCGCCAATCATCGTCTGCCATTCAGCGACAACTGCTTTGCCTCCAGCCTCCACCGCCGCTTCCATGTCTCGCGGCGGGGCGGGGTGGGCGTAGAGGGGCGTGACTGTGTATGTGCATTCGTCGCGGTGCTTTTCCAGCCAGTGGCTGAAGGGGTTGTCCGATGAATTTGATAGCAGTGAGTTTACCGTTCCATCCGGTTCGACAATCTCGTGTCGCCAAGCCACCGGCTCCTGCCCACGCCGGGCAAGTGCGGCCTCGGCCCCCTTACGGGCAGCGTCGGCGAGCAACCGCATGACGGCCTTTGCCCCATCTCGCGCGGTCCAATCAACATCGAAGCTGTCGGATATCGCCGCCTCGATGTCATCCTCGTCCAGAGGCAGTTCCTCCCGGCTCGTGCCGGCGGCTGTGGTGTGTTCCATCACTCGTAATCCTCTGCATGTCCGGGCTTATCGAGCCGGAACCGGGTTGCGGGTCTGGCTGCCTCAATATGCTTCTGACCGGCGTCGAGATTGCCGGTGTCCTCATAGAGCCGGATGGCCAGTTCGAACGGGTCGATGCCGTGCCGTCTCCAGAACTCAATCTCATTGCCGGAGTGTTGTTCGCGATGCTCGTCCGCCGTCAGAGGCAGGGTCCAGGCGTCATCTGGCTTCTGTTGCCCGCCAGTGTGCTTCTTGCGGTGCAGGGCGCTTCCTGAGCGGATATGGCAAGCTTCGCAGCCCATTGCGCCGGAGACTGCCGATGGCAGCTTGCGGATGAACGCGAGGTGCGCTGGATCTTCGATCCGACGCGTGGCCTTGCTGGACTTGTCGAGCGAGAATGCCGTGTCAGGGCGACGGATTGCGAGCGCCATCCCTCTACCTCCCCGTCGTATCGGGAGGAGTGGATTCGGAGAGGGCGCCCGGAAAGCCGTTGTGCTCGACGCCATCGAGAAGGCGACCGGTGCGGCGCTTCCCGATCTTGTCCATGTCGACGCCCGGCCCGTCGCCATCATTGGCATTGCCGACGTCGGTTCGGGCATTTGGCCAGACAACACGTTCGCCTTTCTGCGACCCGTTAGACCGGAACTCGTGCTGCATCCACTCGCCGTTCTGCTTGTGATGGAACGGCACGCTAGCCGCTGCGCACTGGTCTCGCAAACCTCGGAACCAGTCAGGGTGCGTCGGCCGCGCCATATGCCCGCCCTGATCCGTCTCGCCGCCTGTGATGACCCAATCCGGCATCAAGTCGGCAGATATCGTGATCGGCCCTAGCAGCGGCTCGCACGACACGAAACTGAACGCGGCCGGCGTGCAAGCCTTGGCCATTGCCAGCGCCGGCAGATTGAGATCGGCGCGCCTCTGGTCTTCAATCGTCGTGCCGATTGCGGCATTGATCGGTAGATAGCCGACCTCGGCCACGAGCTTGATGATGTTCTGCGGACGCTTCGTCAGAAGCAGATAGACGAGCTGCGGTGTGTCCCGCATGACCTTGAATGCGTCGGCCCTCCACTCGGTCGGAACTTGGTTGTCGAAGATGTCAGCCAGAGAGGCACAGAAGACGAAGGGGCGGGTTCCGGCCGCAACCGCTGCCTTGTGCCAGCGATAGGGCTCATGCCAGTTGCTGGCCGACGTGCGCGATCTTGTGCCGTTGCCCTTGCCCGGCGCGCCCCATACGACGCGACCGTAGCGCTTGTCCATCATCGCTTCGGCGTAACAGCCGTCGCACGCCGGGCTGACTTTCGTGCAGCCGATCCATGGGTTCCATGTGTGCTGACACCAAGATATGTGCGTGGTCTCGCCCATCACCGCCTCCAGTCCAAGCCGCCCGCCATATCGCGGTGCAGCGCGTTGAATTTCGCCTTGCGGGCGCGGCCGATCTCGCGAGTGGAGCCGGCGCGGATTGCCCGACGCTCCCGTTCCGCAGCCCGGCCATAGGCAGGGATGGCGCGCTCCAGCACCTTGTCGGGATGCGTCTCTCGCCAGTATGCGCAGATGCCGGTGATCCAGCGGTCGAGCCAGGTCATGGGAGCCACCGTTCCATTTCGGCCCGCGCTGCGGCGTCCGTCTTCCTGCCAAGCACGATGTCATTGGCGAGTTCGGTGCACGCCTTCACGAAATCCGGCCGGGTCGGGAGTTCGTCTTTCCAGTGGTTCTTTGCGTAAACGACAGTGTCTTGTCGTCCGCGCGCATCGAGCTTCGGATCGGTCGCCGACTTGATGAACTTGTCGATGCATTCGGCCATTTTGTAGCGAAGAAGGTTCTGGTCCGCGGTGAAATCCTCGGAGGCTGGCGCGGGCTCGGACTGTTCCTGCCCTTCTGCGCCAGCCTCCTGTTTGGAGTCGTCGGTTTGGGGAACCTCGACTCCTTCCGGCTCCAGGGGGGTAGAGCCGGGATCTTGTTCCTCGATGTCATGCGAGCCCGCTGAGAGGCCTTGCGTCTCGCGGGTGACGAATGCCGGGTCGAAGCCCTCGCGTGCGCTGGCGGGCTCGTGTGGCAGCGCCTTGGCGGCGGCAAGCCGGTCCTGCAGGGAGGGTGTGATGTCGCGGGCGTTCTCCGACCCGACCACATGTTCCATCTCCTCGCGGTCGTAAACGCCAAGGATGACTTCCGGGCAGTGCCGGCGCGCCCATGACCGAGCGGAGAAGTAGCCGAGCTGCTGCTGCGGATCGGATTTCCAGAGCGGCGAGTTCTTGGTGGTGATCGAGCCGATCGTCGGCGACCGATACTCACATTCCTCGCCGTCCAGGATGCCGACGACACGGCAGGTCAGCGCCGCGCCCTCGCCCTCGAAGAAATACTTCAGCCGGCCCTTGATGCCCGACCGCGTGTTGACCACGGCGGCGATCAACTGCGCTTCGTAGGCGATGGCACCGTTGACCGCATAGGACTTCGACGCGACGGCAAAGGGCGACATCTGCCATTCCATGGCCTGCATCGCGACGGCCATGCAGGCGCCGGCATTGCCGCGAAGGTGTTTCGGCAGAGCGATGTCCGCCTTGCACATGACTTCAGCGAAGCGGACGACTTCGCCCAAGCTCTGCGGCGCAATGGTCGAGCCGGTCGGTCCGCCGCTCAGCGGGATCGCGGCCATGGTCGAGCGTTCGGTCGTGGCGATCTGGTTCACGCTGCTTTTCCTTTGATTTCGGGGAGGGTGTTGTCGTCCTCGTGGCGCTTCGACCACCACGTCGGCGCGGACCAGGTGCGCATCGATTCCTCGTAGGTCGGCCAGTCTTTCGCCTTCAGGCATTCGGCAAAGGTGTTGATCGCCCGTCGATTGAGCCGCATGGCGATGTAGACGTCGCGGTTGTCGAGCGGCTTGATGTTGAAGGCGTAGGGCGGCTTGGTCTCGACAAAAACCAGCACAGCCTCGCTGATGGGCTGCCCGACAGCTTCCAGCGACATGATCGCCAGCGCCATCTGCATCAGGTAGCCTTGATCGAGAATTGACCGGGACGTGCCGCGCTGCGATGCGTCGGCGCACGTTTTCAGGTCGGCGATGATCGTGTCGCGCGGGATCGAGTCCGGACGGGATTTCAGCCACACGCCGGTTTTCGCGTCCTTGGTGATGATCGACCGTTCGATGCGGCCGCGCAGCAGATCCGCGGCGACCGGGTTGCGAACGAGCTGATTGGCGATGCCCTGAATGGCTTCGACCTGAGATTTCAGGATGACGGTCTTGCCCTCGGCCTTCCGGTCGGCGAGCCATTGCTTGCAGACATTCGCGTTTCCTGACCATGGCTTCCACTTGCCGGCGTCGTCCTCGTAGGTTTCCGGCCGGACGACATACTCATCTCGGAACCCATCTTCCGAAAGCAGCAGCGTGTGAGCCGCGCGGCCAAGGATCATCCCGGCGCTGTCGCCGTCATCCTCGATGCGGTCGGGATTGAGGTATGACGTGGCCCAGTAGTGCAGCGGCGACCGGGTTTCGATCTCGCGAAGACCGCTTGAGGAAATGGACGGGCCGACGCACAGGTTGCCGTGATACGCGTCCATGCCGATTTTCCGGTAGGTTCCGGGCTCTGAGATCGGCTTGCCGTCCCAATCGCGCTCGCCGGTCGCGCCATGCACCACGCGCTCGGCAACGGCGCCGACGGACTGGAACATGTCGGGCTCGACATCCACATGCTTGTTCATGCCGCGTCCTTCCGATTGGTGAGTTCCATGAGGTCGCGTTCGGCCATTCGCCGCGCGTCGATGTCGCTGTCGAATTTCAGCACGCGCTCGATTTCATCCAGGCGTTCGCGGATTGACGGCGGGACCAGCCTGTCCCCAAGCGCAGCAGCGGCGCGGAGAAGTTCGGGGTCGTGGGTCATGACGCCACCGTCTCAATGCGAGTGCTGCACGAACCAATCGCGCGCCAGAACGTGACGTTAGCCTGGGCCTTGGCTTTGGAGGTGAACGGGCCGGACCATAGCAATGGCGGAAGCACTGTGTCGGAGAGCGGGGTGACGACGACCCTGTAGAGGCTCATTTCGCGAGCCTCCATGCGATGATGTTGAAGTCGGTGTCATCGTCCCACCACCATGCAAAATCATCACCCATGCCGCTGTCGGTGCCGCCGCCTGCAAACCTGACTTCGACATGAACATCCGACTTCACTGGATGCGAGCCACCCTTCCACTCGTTCCATCCGTCGCTCTGGAGGGATGCGCGGTAGGCGGAGATGGCGGTGGAAGCGACGCGCTTGTTGCGTTCTGGATCGAGCGCATTATCGATGTCATCGCTTGCCGCGATGTCCTCCAGCGCCGCACGAACTCGGGATGCGCGTTCCATGGCCTGATACCAGCCCTCCGCGAACTCCTTCGCAGCGAGCATCTTCGTCCGGCGCTCCGTCTCGCTGTGGTATTCCCAAGCGCGGATTTCATCGCCGTTGATGCTTGCCGTGATTTCGTCGCGGTCGTTGTCAGTGATTTTCGGGGCGGGCATCACAGCATTCCTTCCACGATAAACGGCGCGACAGCGCACACTGCGATAGCGAGCCAGAGGTGATTGGAGACGATGTAGTCGGTGAGGGGGAACATCAGGCGGGCTCCTGCTTGGCGAGGGCGGCGCGAACCTTTTCCAGCGCCCGCCTCGTCGTGGTGGATGGGCCTTTGCCGCCCTTGTTCGTTGTCATGTCGGGCGTGTAGGACAGGATGGCTTCGGCATGGCGAAGCGCTTCGAGGGTCTGAGCGTCCATCAAGCCACCTCCATCATGAGTTCTTCGCAGCCGAAAACCTCGGCCTCGCCGCAGGCCTCGCAGGCGTATTCGCAGGCGTCCGGTTCCACTCCTTCGACTTCATCGCCGCACGCGAGACAGAAGCCGGGGTTGTCCAGGGATGTGAGCCGGCGAGCGCAAGCGCGCATCACGGCGTCCTCGGTGACGGCAGGGTGCCAATCGGAACGGGCGCGCATCACGCAGCCTCCGCCCGACGGGTCAGCGTCTTGGCCTCAATCGCCGCCAGCGCCGCATCCATCGTGGCGGCATATCCACCGAACGAACCGGACCACCACTGCACATGCTGGGGCCAAGTCTGGACCGAACCGACGCATTCGCCGGTGTCCTCGTCGATGACGCGGAAGGCACGGGGCAGCGAAGCAAACGTCGCGCCGCGTGTATCCGGCGACTTCGGGTCCACCATGACGCGGATCGCAGCGGTGAAATCGGCGAAGGTCTGGTTCAGGGCGTTCATCGGGGCGGGCTCCATCAAGTGGCGATGGAGGGAAGTTAGCGGAATTAAATTCCATACGCAATAGGGTTACGGAATTAAATTCAAGAAAGTGATTGACGATGGTCGGACGCAGGGCCTATCCATGCGTCGTCATCAAGCGGCGACCCGGTGCAATCCCGGTGCAGGTGCAGCCGCAGGCGTAGGGTCGAAAGTCCCCGATGCCGCCTGAAATAGGGGACTACGCCAACCGCAAGGCGCGTGGCAGCTCTACAGAGGCTCGTCCGAGTTTCAGGGCGCCAGAGACCTCCCTTCCTTCATCGGCTTCGGCTGTTGGGGGTAGGGGGGTCTTTGGCAGATACGAGGTCTGAACCGGTTTCAAAACCAGCTTTTCCTGAGATCTCAGAGAGATTCTTCAACGTAGAAAGGGAAGTGCTATGCGGGTCAGGGGGCGAGGTATTTCGCCAAGCCGGCGATCGCGAGCACGGCAATGATGAACCCACCGAGCTGCAGAGTGGTGGGCATCGCGTCGACCTTTCCCTTCAAGTAGGAAACGTCTTTGCCGAGCCCGTCTAGCTTGGCATCGATTTTGTCGAACTTGTCTTCGAGCGCTTTGACGCGAGGTTCCATACCGTCTGATGTGCCACCTCCGTCCCCGCCTTTCAAGGAGGACGCCGTCGACGCCCAACCATCGACGACCAATTTGAGGTCTGGCTTTGTCATTTGGAACCCCCTTGCGGCAGGCGATCTATGCCGGCCCTGACAGCGTCAGTAGCCTTCCCAACTTCTTCTGCGGCGATGACGAGGTCTTGCGGCTTCCGTGTAGCTAAGGCGGTGACCGTGGCCATCTGCGCGTCAATCACTCGAACGAGCGCCGCATAAATCGCCATGACATCGCCGACATTTGCGGTTCCGCCCTGATTGCCCATTGCCTCCAACGTAGCCACAAGCAGGTCTGTCGCATTTTTGTGGTCGGCATCTGCCATCACGCTTCCCCCTTCGTCTCGCTGCCCTCGTCCAGGTCGGTCGGCAGCTCGAGCATTCCAGATCCGATCAGCGCCTCTCGCAATGCCAGCGCGGCCGCCTCTTCCGGTGAGCGTTGCAGCTCGCTCGCCAGCCGGCGAAGGGCAATTGATGTGGCAGCCTCGAGTTCGATGGTGAGCTTCATTCCACCGCTGCCGGCGCCGCAGCAGTAGCAGCAAACGGTATGCTCGCCTGATCCGCGACAGACGGAAGGGGCGTCATCACCACGCCTGCGGGGCATGCGATCTTGAATTCGTATTGGGTGTTGATGAGCTCGTAGCCTGACTGGATGCCACACGCCGACCGGCTCGTCAGGTCGAGATAGCGTCGGACGGCAGCTTCATGGCCTTGTTCTGGAGTGCTCGGCTCGGCGACGCCAAGTGTCAGCCCCTTGACGAAACCCTGCCCGGCAGCTTTCCCGATGCTAGTAG
>JAQSDT010000746.1 GCA_029946075.1 bacterium
GCTACGCCCCCGAGATGGCCTATTTCGAGTGCCTGCACGAGGTGAAGCTGATCGTGGACCTGATCTACGAAGGCGGCATCGCCAACATGAACTACTCGATCTCCAACACCGCCGAGTACGGCGAATACGTCACCGGCCCCCGCATCGTCACCGCCGAGACCAAGGCCGAGATGAAGCGCGTCCTCGCCGACATCCAGGGCGGCAAGTTCGCCCGCGACTGGATGCTGGAGAACAAGGTCAATCAGACCTCGTTCAAGGCGACCCGCGCCAAGCTCGCCGAGCACCCGATCGAGGAAGTCGGCGCCAAGCTCCGCGACATGATGCCGTGGATCAAGAAGGGTGCGCTGGTCGACAAGACCAAGAACTAAGCCGGGTTCGTGCTGCGTAGGGTGGGCAAAGCGGAGCGTGCCCACCATTCACGGCGACGGTGTTCGATAGGTGGTGGGCACACTGCGAAGCCATCGCGAGCCGGACACGAAATTTTAAGGCTTGATCGACAATATCGGGCGAGATCGCAAACGCGGTCTCGCCTTTTTCTTTCGAAGAAATGCTGGTTCATCCAATTTCTTCAGCGCGCTCCGAGTGCCGCGCTTTCCGATCTGGAACGAAGAAGTGACGCCTCAAGCACATTCTTGGTGCGAAGCATCTCAACCATCACATGAATGACGAAAAGCTGAGCGCTTACAGATTCGAAGCGCGGTTTCTTCATCTGCATTCGACGCCGTGACCCGCTTCGCTCGTCACGCGAAGCGAGACACCGATACGTCACGCCGGACGAACCGGTTCCTTCTCGATCCGGTTATGAAGTTGCCAGAAGCGCACGGTGCGCTGGGCGGTTTCCATCGATAGCCGGCGGAAGTCGCGCTGGGCGACTTCGAGCGTCTGGTCGTCGATCGGGCGGATCTGCGGCCGGTTGCGCAGGATCGATTCCACCGTCGGCCAGTTCAGCCTGGCGGAGCGGCAGGGGATCAGCAGCAGGTCGGCGCGGGGCCCTTCCATCAGGCGGGCCGTCATCTCGACCGGCATGTCGTTGAGTACCGCCAGCGAGACCGTGACCTCGTCGAACTTGTTGGACTCGGCGAAATTGTAGACCGCTGCGTCGTCGAGTTCGTTCAGCCCCTTCATCAGCTTCACCATCTCCTCGGCGACGCCGAAGTTCCGGGACGGTGGCTGGGGTTCGCGGGCGATCTCGTTGAGAACCTGGCGGATGGTTTCCTGGATCGCAGCCGGCGCGATCGCCAGCAGCCGGGCCCGGACCGCTTCCTTGGCGCGGCGCAGCAGGTCGGCGAGGAACTTGACCGGGAAGTCGGCGCGCAGGCCGAGAATCTCGATCAGCTCGTCGTCGGCGCCGGCGCGGGCGACGATGCTGGAATAGCCCTCGTCGGAGAATTTGGCCCCGGCATTGTTGGCGAGCTTGCGGATCACCTGGCCTTCGCCGCGATCGACGATGACGTCGGTCACGGCAGCGGGGAGTTCGGCGCGGCCGGAGATGGCGAGCAGATGGTCCTGTCCCTTGCTGCTGGCGATTTCGACCAGCACCTCGGTGCCGAGCCGGCTCGAATGCGTCAGCACGTTGCCGGCGACGTCGATCTCGTCGTCCCAGGCCAGATGCTGGATCACCTCGAACGGGGCGTAGTCGAGCGGCGCCAGCCGCTTCGACAGTTCGGCCTTGGCCCGCGTCTCGACGCGCGCGATCAGCAGGCAAAGCACGTCGTCGAAGACCTTGACCTGGTCGTCGCTGAGGCGTTCGCCGTCATTGAGAAAAAGATCGGTGACCTGCCGGAGGGTGTCGACCCTTCGGGCGGATGATCCACCGCGTACGGCATCTTCGAGTTCGGCGATGATCGAGTGCGCCGGCTGTTGCACCATCGTGGGCAGCCTGTCGGTTGGTTGTTGAACGGGTTGGCGCCAGCATCGCAGGGCGAGCCTTACGCGGGCGTTAAGACGGAAACCCGGTAGAAATACAGGGGCGCTGCACTCGAAACGAGCAACGCGCCTGCGGCGCTGGTGGCGTGCCGTGGCGGCATCGACGCATGCTTTGCATTGCAGGCTCGGCCTTGCATGTTGCTTTACCAAATCTGCGGCGCCGCACGCGGGGATTTCACAGCGGAATCAACTCTGTCCGCCGACGATGGCGAAATGGGCGTCGGTTTCGGTACTTCCGCCCGGCCGCCATACTCTCCAAACCGTTTCAGAAACTATTCGAAGGAAAAGTAGTCCGGCAAGCAGCCGTCAAGCGTGGGGTGCGCCGCAGGGGCAAGTCCTGCCGCGTGCGCTTAAGGGTTTTTTCACGACGAACTTCATTACGGCCATTGCGGAAGCCGTGAGACCGTTCTGCCGGATCATGGCCGCCGCGCAGGTCCGGAAAGCGCCGGTTGCTGACATGGATCAAGGTCGGCTCCATTGACCCATGCTGGTGTGGTCCGGGCGTCTTTCCCCGGATGCGAACGCTGCGTTCGCGTCGACGAAGAAGCCTGCACCGATGCAAATCACGGCAACCCTGCGTCCGCCCGGACGCGGCCGCAACCTCCACCTCGATTTCCTTCGCGGGGTCGCTAATTTTGCGATCTATCTCGATCATATCCCCAACAACGTCATGAACTGGGTGACATCGAGAAATTACGGATCCAGCGACGCGGCCGATCTGTTCGTATTCGTTGCCGGGTATACGGCGGCCTTCGTCTACGCGAGAATGATGGTCGATCGGGGCTGGATTTTTGCCGCCACGCGAATATTCAAACGGGTGCGGCAGCTCTATATCGCCCACATCCTGCTGCTGGTGATCTACATGGTCACCGTCGGCCATCTGGCCGGCGCCTACAACGTCTCCGGGATCGTCAGCGAATTCAACCTCGAGGGACTGATCGCGCGCCCGGTCGAAACATTGACGCAGGGCCTGTTGCTCAACTTCAGGCCGCTCAATCTGGACATTCTGCCGCTTTACATCGTGCTGATGGCGTCGTTTCCGCCGGTGCTGTGGATCATGCTGCGCAAGCCCGACCTGGTACTCGGGTTGTCGCTGGTGCTGTATCTGGCAGCCCGGCATTTCGGCTGGAATCTCGCCGCGTTTCCGGACGGCAACTGGTACTTCAATCCGTTCTGCTGGCAATTGCCGTTCGTGTTCGGCGCGTGGTTTGCGCTGGGAGGTGCAGGCGAAGCGCGCGGCGTCATCCATTCGCGTCCCGTGCTCTATGGCGGCATCGGCTATCTCGCATTTTCCTTTGCGATGACACTGGCCGGACTGTTTCCCGCGCTTGGCGCCATGCTGCCGCCGTCGCTTCTGGACGCCTTCAACCCCGGCGACAAGACCGACCTGACGCCTTACCGGGTGGCGCATTTCGTCGTCATTGCATTTCTCGTCATCCGCCTGGTACCGGAGACCTGGCTGGACCTGAAATGGAAGATCTTCGATCCCGTCATCAAATGCGGACAGTCGATCGCCGTGTTCTGTGTCGGGCTGCTGCTCTCCTTTGTCGCGCAGTTTGTGCTGATGATGAGTTCGGGCTCGCTGTTGTTGCAGGTGGCCGTCAGCGCGTCGGGCATCGCGGTCATGACCCTCGTGGCGTATTACGTCTCCTGGTCCAAGCGGGAAGATGAATTGCTGCTGCGCAGGCCCGCATCCACGCATCTGCCGTGATCTGACCGGGAAATGGCCGTCGTGACGACCGCCGTGGCGTTGCGCTTCGCGCCCATTGCATTACATGTTCCAGATCGAGGGGGAGCCAATCATGAGATCTGTCGTCATCACCGGCGCGTCCACCGGCATCGGCTGGGCCAGCGCGAAGCTGCTGCTGGACCGCGGCTTCCGCGTCTTCGGCAGCGTCCGCAAGCAGGCCGACGCCGACCGCCTGAAAACCGAATTCGGGGCCAATTTCACCCCGCTGATCTTCGACGTCACCGATGAGGCGGCGGTGCTGGCGGCGGCGCGCGAGGTCCGGGCTGCGCTCGGCGGCGAGACGCTGGCCGGCCTCGTCAACAATGCCGGCATCGCGGTGGCGGGCCCGGTGCTCGAACTCGCCGCCGACGAATTTCGCCGCCAGATGGAAGTCAATGTGATCGGGCCGATCATTTCGACCCAGGCCTTCGCGCCGCTGCTCGGCGCCGACCCACAGCTGAAAGGGCCGAAGGGCCGGATCGTGATGATCTCGTCGGTTGCGGGCAAGAACGGCAGTCCTCTGACCTCGGCCTATGCCGCTTCGAAACATGCGCTGGAGGGATTATCCGAGAGCCTTCGCCGCGAGCTGATGCTGTTCGGCATCGACGTCGTCGTGGTGGCGCCCGGCGCGGTGAAGACGCCGATCTGGAGCAAGGCCGAGGAGGTCGACCTCTCCGTCTACCAGAATTCGCCCTATTTCCCGGCGCTGAAAAAAGTCCGCGCCTTCATGCTGCACCTCGGCACGATCGGGCTACCCGCGGAAGACATCGCCGAGAAGGTGCTCGCGGCATTGACGCTGCCGTCGCCGAAGACCCGCTACACCATCGTGCCCGATCCCGTCAGGCAGATGGTGATGGGGCTGCTGCCCAAGCGCACGGTCGACAGACTGATCGCCAAGCGCCTCGGCCTGACGCCGCAAGGTTGAGGATGCGATGAGGATCATGCGAAGGACCGTGATCGCGGCGGCGTCCGTTCTCGCCTTGATGTCGGCCGCGCGGGCCGAGGATGCTCCCGAGCCATCCTGCGACGGCAACACCTTCCAGATGGTCGAGTGCCTCAAGGGCAAGACCGCACAATGGGACAAGCGGCTCAACGCCGCCTACCAGAAGGCGCTGAAGGACGCGGTGCCGGCGCAGCGCGATCCGCTGCGTGCCGCGCAACGGCTGTGGATCCAGTACCGCGACGCCAACTGCCTGTTTTACGGCATGGGCGAGGGCACCATCGCCCGGCTCGACGCCGGCGAATGCATGCGCAGCATGACGGAAGCCCGCGCCAGGGAGCTGGAAGGCCTCGGCCAGCAGTGAGCTGCTTCAGCGGGCCTCTATCGTTCGCGGCGTCGGCTTCGGCGCCATCGCGATCATCCGCAACGCGAACACGGCGACCAGCGGAATCAGGAACAGCGCGTACAGCGGCATGTCGGGGATGCGCTTGCCGAACGACACCATGAACTGAAGCAGCAGATAGTAGCCGGCGATCAGATGCAGCCGGCGCCAGGCGCGGGCGCCGAGTGCGGCGGCGGTGCGATCGAACGAGGTCGCGGTCATGGCGATGATGAAGGCGTAGCCGATGCTGCCGAAAATGTAGGAAGCGAGCGAGGTCGCCGCCGCATAGGCCGGCGGATCCATCACGGCAAAGGCCATGATCGCCACCGCATGGATGCCGTGAGAGGCCGCGAAGCTGACGCCGAGATAGCGGCGGTTGCGACGCAGCCACCGCGTGAACGCATTCGGCCACAGCCGGGCGAGGGCGGCGGCGGCGAAGGCGAGGCAGAACAGCACCAGCGAGGTGCGTGCGGTGAAGCGGATCACCATCCGCACGCCGTCGACCTCGAAGCCCCGCATCGAGGCGATCCAGATGCTCAAGCCCAGCAGCGTCAGCGCCAGCACGGCGAACAGCCGCCAGCCATCGAACCAGTTTTGCCGTGTCTGCATGTTCCAATTCCCCGTTTGATTTTTACCGTCATTGCGAGGCGCGTAGCGACGAAGCAATCCATCTATCTCCGCTCGGACAGGTGGATTGCTTCGCGGCGCTCGCAATCACGCGGATAGCTTATGTAATCATCAGTTACATATGTGCATGCGATCCGGTCAATCCGTGTAATCGGTGCTTACATTCACAAGGCGGTGATGCTAGGAGAGGCGATGCGCCGCCCGATCGCCAAATCCGCCAAACCGCCCGCCGCCGGCTCCCCGGCCGGCCCGCGCCGCCGGGCGACCAAGGCGGCCGCGCCGAAGCCCTATCACCACGGCGATCTGCGCCGGGTGCTGATCGACGCCGCCCTGCAACTGGTCGGCGAGGGCGGGGCGGAGGCGGTCAGCGTCCGCGAGGCCGCCCGCCGGGCCGGGGTATCGCCGGGGGCGCCGTTCCGGCATTTCCCCAGCCGCGATGCCCTGTTGCAGGCCGTCGCCGAGGAAGCGCAACGCCGGTTCCGGGCCGAGATCGAGGCCGCGCTGGCGGACGCGCCGGGAAGCGATCCGCTGGGACGCTTTCGCTGCCTCGGGATGGCCTATCTGCGCTGGGCGATGCGCAACCCGACCCATTTCGAGATCATCTCCAGCCGCAAATTCTTCGATCACGACGGCTCTGCCGGGGTTTCCCGCGACAACAGGGAACTGATCGAGCTGACCGAGCGCACGCTCGCCGACGCCTTTGCGGCCGGCCAGCTCCGTTCGGGCGATCTGAAGCGGGTCCAGATCGCCGGCCGGGCGCTGGTCTACGGCTTTGCCCGGATGAATATCGACGGCCATTTTCCGCGCTGGGGCGTCGCCGGCGCCGAAGCCGAGAAAACCGCGGCAGGCATCCTCGATCTCTTCATCGAGGGGATCGCGAAGCGCTGAGGCCGTCATTCCGGGGCGTGCGGAGTACGAACCCGGAATCTCGAGATTCCCCAATGTGCAATTGCACATCGGGGTTCGCTTCGCGCCCCGGAATGACAGTCGCGCGACCGCCGCGCGACGGGCAAATTCATTGCACGTTCATGACTATCTCATTACATTTTGATGACGCGACACAGGTTCCGGCTGGGTCGTGCGTCTCCTGGTCCTCGCCAGCCAAGACCAAACTATTGCGCCGGGTGATGTTGCGTTGACGAAATGGCGCCCGCGCCAACCCCAGGACCTTCCGCGACCACGCTAGCCGCCGGCATTGCCGCCATCGGCTTCTGGCGGCTGTCGGCCGTCGCCGCGCCGCATCTGGCGGCGCTCGCGATCATGCTGCAGACCGAGGGCGATTTCGGCGGCCGCATGGGTTTTGTGCTGGCCTGGGGCATCCTGAACTGCTTTTTCATCGCGCTGCTGCGGCGGCCGGCGCTGTCCGGCGCGCTGTCGCTGACGCTGGTGGTGGTGCTGGTGCTGCTGTCGCGGCTCAAGCACGCCGTCGTGCAGATGACGGCGAACTTCGTCGACCTGATGGTGATCGACCGCGATACCGCGGCCTATCTGTTCACGATCTTCCCGAACCTGCGCTGGAACGTGGTCGGCGCCGCCCTCGTCATCCTGCCGCTGATGTACGCGCTGTGGTGGCTCGATCCGTTCCGCGTGCGCCGCCTGTCGGCGTCGGCGGGCCTTTTGGCCTGCCTTGCCGCCATGACCGGCGTCGGCGTCTACTGGCCCGACGAGGCCTGGCGCGGCTACTACGCCGACGGCTATTTGTCGAAATTCGCCCGCTCGGGCGTGACGGGCGTCTCCGATTTCGTCAATTACGGCTTCATGGAATCCGAGAAGGTGACCGCCGAGCGGCTGAAGATGCCGCTGGTGGATTCCTGTCACGTGTCCGGCCGCCGCCCGCACATCATCATGGTCCACGACGAGTCGAGCTTCGACATCCGTCAGGCCAATGGCGTCAAGGTGCCGGCGGGCTATGGCGGCCATTTCAAGTCGTTCGACGGCAAGGAGAGGAAGTTCCTGGCCGAGAGTAGCGGCGGCGCCAGCTGGATGGCCGAGTACAACGTGCTCGCCGGCCTGTCGTCGCGCTCGTTCGGCCGCTTCTCCTATTTCGTCACCCGCATCGCCTCGGGCCGCGTCGAGCGCGGGCTGCCGCTGGCGCTGCGCCGCTGCGGCTACACCACCATCTCGCTCTATCCCGCCTACGGCGCCTTCATGGGCGCCAAGGGGTTTCAGACCACCACCGGCATCCAGCATTTTCACGATGCACGTTCGCTCGGCGCCAAGGGCATCGAGCCGGACAGCTTCTTCTACGACAAGGCCGTCGACCTGATGGCGGAGCAGCCGGTCAACACGCCGCTGTTCACCTTCGTCTATCTCGCCGCCAATCATTTCCCCTGGGAAAACAAGTTCCGGCCGGACCTGCTGACGTCGTGGCGCGCGCCGGGCAACGCGCCTGTTGTCGACGAATATCTGCGCCGGCAGTCGATGAGCGCCGAGCATTACGCAAACTTCGTCGCCAATCTGAAAAAGAAGTTTCCGGCGCAGCCGTTCCTGATCGTCCGTTACGGAGACCACCAGCCGGAGTTCTCGTCCAATCTGCTGGACCCCGGGCTCGACGAGGCCCGAATCGCCCGCAAGTTCGACACCTTCGATCCGCGCTACTTCACCACCTATTACGCGATCGACGCCATCAATTTCGAGCCGGTGAAAAGCCCCGCGGTGATGGACAAGATCGACGCGCCGTATCTGCCGCTGGTGATCCAGGAAGCCGCCGGCATTCCGCTCGATCCGTCGTTCGAGGAGCAGAAGAACATCATGCTCCGCTGCAAGGGCCTGTTCTACGCCTGCAAGGACGGCGCCGAGGCGCGCCGCTTCAACCGGCTGCTGATCGAAGCAGGCTTCGTGAAGAACCTCTAGGACGCCGCCCGTGATTTCGCGAACCGGCCAGCCCGACGTTCCAAAGCCGCAGGCGTCGCGCTGGCGTTATTTCGCCGGCGTAGCTTGCGTCATTGCGCTGCATCTGGCCGCGCTCTACGCGCTGCTGAGCACCGAATACGGTCCGTTCGCGATCACGCTGTCGCTGCTGGCATGGATCGCCGCCAACAGCCTGATCCTGATCCTGCTGCCGCGGCCCGGCATCGCAGCGGCGCTGTCGCTGATGCTGACCGTCGTGCTGATCGCGATTTCGCGTTTCAAGTTCGACATCCTGCAGCTGTCGGTGACCTTCCTCGATTTCCTGATCATCGACCGCGACACGTTCTCGTTCCTGTTGTCGGTATTCCCGAAACTGCGCCTGCCGCTGATTATCGCCGCAATAGCGGCAGGGCCCGTGCTGTGGCTGATCTGGCGGACCGATCCGCTGCGCGTCAGCCGGAAAATCTCCGCGGGCCTGCTGGTCGGCTCGTCGCTGGCGATCACGGCGATGGCGATCGCCGTGCCCGAACAGCCCTGGGAGCCGTTCCAGGGTGTCAATCACATTTCCAATCTCTCCCGGTCCGGCGTGGTGGCGATCTCGCGCCTGACCTCGACCGGGTGGATCGAGGCCGATCCGCCCGCGCGCGGCGCGCTGACGCTGGCGCCCGGCGCGCATGCCGCGGCGCCCGCGGTGCTCGCGGCCGATAAGCCCTGCGACACCAGCGTGAAGCGGCCGCACATCATCATGCTGCTCGACGAGTCGAGCTTCGACGTATCGGCGGCGCCCGGCATCAAGGTGCCGGCGGGCTATACCGATTTCTTCAAATCGGCCGACGGCAAGCAGCGCACCATGATCGCGGAGGCGACCGGCGGGCCGACCTGGTACACCGAGTTCAACGTGCTGACCGGGCTTTCCGTGCGCTCGTTCGGCGACCTGAAATTCTACGCCACGCGGATCGCCGCCGGGCGCGTGACGCGGGGCCTGCCGCAGGCGCTGCGCAACTGCGGTTACAAGACCGTCTCGCTCTATCCGACCTATGGCGATTTCCTCAGCGCACGCGCGTTCCAGAAAGCCGCCGGAGTCGATGAGTTCGTCGACATGGCCGACATGGGCGTTGCCGAGGACATGCAGCCCGACACGTTCTATTACGATCAGGCGCTGAAGGCGCTGGCGCGCAACCAGCCGCAGCAGTCGCCGGTCTTCATGTTCGTGTACCTGACCGCCAACCATTTTCCCTGGACCGACGTCTATCGCCCGGATTTGACACCGGACTGGACACCGCCGGGCAACACCGCCGAGACCGACGAGTATATCCGCCGGCAGATGATGACTGCGCACGATTACCGCGCGTTCAGGGAACGGCTGCAGCGCGACTATCCGGACCAGTCGTTCGTCATCCTGCGTTTTGGCGATCACCAGCCGGCGATCTCGCAAAAGCTGATCGAGCCTGGCATCGATCGCGCCACGCTGGGCAAGCGCCTGATGGCCGCGGACCCGCGCTACTACGCGACCTATTACGCCATCGACGGCATCAACTATTCGCCGGCCAATCCGTCGTCCGCGCTCGAAACCCTCGACGCCGCCTACATCCCGCTGGTGCTGCAGGAAGCCGCCGGCATCCCGCTCGATGCCTCCTTTGCCGAGCAGAAGAACATCATGCTCCGCTGCAAGGGCGTGTTCTACGGCTGCAAGGCCGGCGCGGAAGCCAAACGCTTCAACCGCATGCTGATCGATGCCGGCATGATCAAGGGACTTTGATTCTCGCTAACCGTCATTGCGAGGAGCGGAGCGACGAAGCAATCCATTCTTTCTTCGTGCGGCTCGATGGATTGCTTCGCTCCGCTCGCAATGACGGGGGTGGGCCGCGGCAAGCGTCCTACTTCCTCCCCACCTTCTCCCAAATCCACTTTGCCACCGCATCCGGCGAACTCCCGGCGTCGTTACCCGCGGCGCGTAAATTCGCCTCGCGCATGGTCGCGATGTCGATCCGGCCGAGCAGGGGCGTCAGCGCCTTGCGCAGGGTTTCGTCGTCGGCGCGTTTTGGCGCCAGCAGCATGATCGCGTCATAGGGCGGGATCGCGTTCCGCACATCGTTCAGCACCACCAGATCGTATTTCGCGATCAGGCCGTCGCTGGTGTAGCCGGCGATGACGTCGATTTCGCCGGAAGCCACCGCCGCATACATGAAGTCGGGCTGCATCTGCCGCTGGGCGCGGAACGACAATCCGTAGGCGCGGCGCAGCGCTGCCCATTCCGGCCGCGAGAAGAACTCGTAATCGCCGGCGATCGACATGTTCGGCGCGCGCGCGGCGAGATCCGCGACGCTGCGGATGCCGAGCTGCTCGGCGCGCTTGCGCGGCATGACCAGCGCATAGGCGTTCTCGAAGCCGAGTTCGCCCAGCAGCGTGATGTTCTGCTTCGCCAGCAGGGTCTTCAATTCCGCCAGCAACTCCTGGCGCGGACGGATATCGCTGCGCTGGAACTGGTTGGCCCACAGCGTGCCGGAATAGTCGACATAGACGTCGATATCGCCGGCCTTCAGCGCCTCGAACACCACGCTGGAGCCGAGGCCCTCGCGCGTCGTGGCGGAAAGCCCCGCCGCCTTCAGTCGCTGCACCATCAGTGCCGACAACACATATTGTTCGGCGAAGGTTTTTGCGCCGACGAGGTACGTGGTCTGCGGGCGCGCGATGCCCGGCACCAGCGTCGCCGCAATCAGCGCCGCGATGCCGGCGCCGCCGAGCACCGCGCGCAGGCGGCTGCGATCGCGCAGGCCGCCCTCGATCAGCGCCAGCAACTGGTCGACCGCCAGCGCCAGCACGGCGGCGGCAAGGCAGCCGAACAGCACGAACACCCAGTTCTGGGTCTGCAATCCCGCAAAGATGTAATTGCCGAGGCTGGTCTGGCCGATCGGCGTCGACAGCGTCGCGGTGCCGATCACCCACACTGCGGCGGTGCGGATGCCGGCCATCATGACCGGCAGCGCCAGCGGCAATTCCACCGTGAACAGCGATTGCCGCGGCGTCATGCCGACGCCTTGCGCGGCTTCGAGAATGGCGGGATCGACGCCCTGCAACCCCGTGATGGTGTTGCGCAGCGCCGGCAGCATCGAATAGAGCGCCAGCGCCAGCACCGCGGGCAGGAACCCGAAGGCGGAAAAGCCGGCGCCGAACCATGACAGCGACAACGCCGCGAGCGCCAGCAGCAGCGGATAGAACAGCGCGAGCAGCGCCAGCCCCGGCACGGTCTGCACGATGCTGGCAATCCCGAGCAGCGCGCCGCGCATCACCGGACGATTGCGCGCGGCAATCGCCAGCGGCAGACTGATCAGAAGCCCGAGTGCGAGCGCGGTGACGCTGACGCGGACATGGTTGCCGAGATAATCCGGCAGATGGCCGAGCGCTTCACCCCAGCGCGGATCGCCGAACAGGCTCATGCCGCACCGTCCCGCGGCAGCAGCGCGCCGAGACGCTCGGCCTGCCGCCGCGGCGTGCGCAGGAGTTCGCCGACGTAAGAATCGTCGCTTCTTGAAAGCTCCATCGGCGTGCCCTGCGCCAGCAGCCGCCCGCCGCGCATCACGGCAATCCGGTCGGCCAGCAATATCGCCTCGGTCATGTCGTGGGTGATCATGACCGTGGTCAGGCCGAGCTTGCGATGCAGCTCGCGAAAATCGTCGCCGAGCGCGTCGCGGGTGAGGGGATCGAGCGCGCCGAACGGCTCGTCCATCAGCACGATGCGCGGCCGCGCCGCCAGCGCCCGCGCCACGCCGACCCGCTGGCGCTGCCCGCCCGAGAGTTCATGCGGCAGGCGGTCGCGATAGAGCGCGCGATCGAGCCGCACCAGGTCGAGCAGTTCGTCCACCCGCGCGGCGATCGCGTCCGCCGGCGTGCCCAGCAGTTTTGGCGTGATGCCGATATTGCCGGCGACGCTCAGATGCGGAAACAGCCCGCCGCTCTGGAATACATAACCGATCCGCCGCCGCAGCAGGATCGGATCGAGCCGGCTGACATCCTCGCCTTCGACCGTGATGGTGCCGCTGTCGGCCTCGATCAGCCGGTTGGCGAGTCGCAGCAGCGTGGTCTTGCCCGAACCGGAGCCGCCGACGATGGCAAGAAACTCGCCCTCGATGACTTCAAGAGAGACATCGTCGACCGCCACCACACGCTCCGCGCCGCGGCCGCCATCGAAGGTCTTGCCGACATGCGCATAAGCGATCAGGGGAGAAGTCATGCAATCTCTTTATCTTACCCTCCCCTGGAGGGGGAGGGTCGACGCGAATGAAATGAGCGGCGGGGTG
>JAQSDT010000747.1 GCA_029946075.1 bacterium
GCACTGCGAAGTCCCGCCGCCGCGCGGGGTGACGATCCGGCCCGCGTCCCTCGCAATGGACAGCGCCCGCAGCGCCTCGTCGACGGTCCGGGGAACGACCACGCCCATAGGCAAAATCTGGTAAAATGAGGCATCGGTCGCGTAGCGGCCCCGGTTGAAGGCATCGAAGAAAACATCGCCCGTCATCTCGCGGGCGAGGCGCCCGGCAAGGGCGCTGTTTTCAGCCGATTCCATTGGTTTTTCGGCCCTTGTCGCCACCATTGCCTTCGTCTTTTCGATACCAGCCCGTCTATTGCCCGCCGGGGTCCGCCTTGGCAAGGCAAAGCCCTGCTTTCTGTGCATTGACGGTCATCGCCCGGCGGGGGACAAGCCCGGCAAATAGTGATATTCGACCGTCACCGAACCAAGGCCAATACCGGGAAGGACGCCCATGACCGTGCATAGTGGAAGGCATTTTCTGCAGATTCCGGGACCGACCAACGTGCCGGACCGCGTGCTGCGCGCGATGGACATGCCGACCATGGACCACCGCGGTCCCGAATTCGCCGAGATCGGACATGCCGTGATCGCGTCGATGCAGCGGGTGTTTCGCACCAAGCAGCCCGTGATCATCTATCCGTCGTCCGGCACCGGCGCCTGGGAGGCTGCTCTCGTCAATACGCTGCAGCCCGGCGACAAGGTTCTGATGGCAGAGACCGGGCAGTTTGCCGTGCTGTGGCGCGGCATCGCCGAAAAATTCAAGCTCGATGTCGATTTCCTGCCCGGTGACTGGCGCCACGGCGCTGACCTCGAACAGATCGAGGCAAAGCTGTCGGCGGACAAGGCGCACACGATCAAGGCCGTTTGCGTCGTCCATAATGAAACCTCGACCGGCTGCGTTACCCATCCCCAGGAAGTCCGCAAGATCATGGACCGCGTCAATCATCCGGCGCTGTTGATGGTCGACACCATCTCCGGTCTCGGATCGCTCGAATACGAGCACGATGCCTGGGGCATCGACGTGTCGGTCGCAGGATCCCAGAAGGGTTTGATGCTGCCGCCAGGCCTCGGCTTCAATGCGATTTCGGAAAAGGCGCTGGCCGTGGCCAAGGCCAATCCGGCCATGCGCTCCTACTGGGACTGGCAGGAAGTGATCGCGATCAACAAGGCCGGGACCTGGCCCTATACGCCGGCAACCAACCTGCTGTTCGGCCTTCGCGAAGCGGTGAAGATGCTTGAGGAGGAGGGGCTGGAGAACGTGTTCGCCCGCCACAAGCGCCACAGCGCCGCGACCCGCGCCGCCGCCAAGGTTTGGGGTCTGGAAACGCAGTGCCAGGAGCAGGGCGCCCATTCGCCCGCGCTGACCGGCGTGGTGATGCCGGAAGGCCATGACGCCGATCACTTCCGCAAGGTCGTGCTGGAAAATTTCGACATGTCGCTCGGCACCGGCCTCAACAAGGTCAAGGGCAAGGTGTTCCGCATCGGCCATATCGGTCACTTCAACGACCTGATGCTGATGGGTACGCTGTCGGGCGTCGAGATGGGTCTCGACCTTGCCAAGGTGCCGCATCGCGCCGGCGGCGTGCTGGCGGCGATGGACGTGCTCAAGGGCCGCGACATCGTGCCGATGCCGAAGGCTGCGGTGGCCTGAGCAGGCTGCTCTGCCCGACACACGACAACAGGAAGAGATGCGATGAACGCTCCGGTAGCTGGGACTGAAGACCTGATCTATTCCGTCGAGGACGGCATCGCCCGGATGACGTTCAATCGCCCGCAGGCGCGCAACGCGCTGACCTTTGCGATGTACGAGCGGATGGCGTCGATCTGCGAGAGCGTCAACAAGGATCGCTCGATCAAGGTCATGATCCTGACCGGCACCGGCGACAAGGCGTTTGCATCGGGTACCGATATCTCGCAGTTCCGTGCCTTCAAGACCGCGGAGGACGCGCTCGAATATGAGGAGCGGATCGATCGCGTGCTGGGCACGCTCGAGAAGGTCCGGGTGCCTGTCATTGCGGCTATCGCCGGCGCCTGTACCGGCGGTGGCGCGGGAATCGCCGCCTGCTGCGATATCAGGATCGGTACCGCCGCGACGCGGATCGGCTTCCCGATCGCGCGCACGCTGGGCAATTGCCTGTCGATGTCCAACATCTCCAGGGTCGTCGCACTGGTCGGCCCGGCGCGAACCAAGGATCTGATTTTTACGGCGCGGCTGATCGAGGCGCCGGAGGCGCTGTCGCTCGGACTGCTCAACGAAGTGGTGCCTGACGTTCCGACACTGCAGCGTCGTGCCGATGAAACCGCCCGGCTGGTTGCCGGTCATGCGCCGATCACGATGGAAACCGCCAAGGAAGCAGTGCTGCGTCTTCGCCGTACGCTGTCGCGCGAGGAAGGCCGCGACCTGATCCTGCGCGCCTATATGAGCGAGGATTTCCGCGAAGGAATGGACGCCTTCCTCAACAAGCGTGCGCCCAACTGGAAGGGCAAGTAGCCCGCCTGAATCCGGCTACTCTCCTGCCGGAAAATTCGCAGCGAAGCGTCCGCATCGCCGGCCTTCAGCGCAATTCATTCAATATGTTCATTGAGTTCCATGCCGGAACCGCGCGTGAGCGCGGCTCCGGGAATGCACATGTTGACGTGCAGACGACCTGAGGCATAAGATCGCGCAGGTTGTAGATCGTGGTCTCACATTTTCAACCGTTTTTTGTAGAGCTATTTCTGAAGTATTTGTGACGGTCGCGCCGCAACCACAAGTCATCAAGCTGAAAAGCCAAGTCGGTAATTTCGACCACGCGACCGCGCCGGCACGCATTGCCGCTCGTTGATCCCTCCGCCGCGCGCGGTTTGCGAATACGCCAGCACAGATCGTTGCGCCGCCGCGGTTCCGCTTGGCGACGTTCGTGTAGCAATCCAGCCAGGGATTTTTCTCATGCCAAATCATAATCCGGTTTTCACGTCTTCGTCGGCCACCGGGAATTTCACCGAAACCGCCAACACGTCGGACTCGATGGTATTGCATGAGTTGTCCGGCACGATGAACTTCACCGATTCCGATCGCAGCGACAGCCACACGACAAGCGTGGCGCTGAAGTCGGCGGTCGTTTCCGGCAGCACCGTGATCCCGGCTTCTATCCTGGCGCACTTCCAGACGGCGATGACGTCCCAGATCACGAGCGACAGCAACGGTTCGGGCAAGCTGAAATGGAGTTTCAGCGATGCCGACGACGATTTCGATTTCCTGTCGAAGAACCAGACCATCGTTCTGACCTACGACATCAAGGTTTCCGACAACCACGGCGGCTTTACCACGCAAACGGTGAAGATCACGGTGACCGGCACCGACGACAAACCGGTTATCAGCGCAGCTGCTATCGCGACCGTCACCGAACAGGCCGACAAGACGCTGTCGCTTTCGCCCGATATCGCACACGTCACGCTGAACTTCGTCGATCAGGATATTGCCAATACCGGGCACACCGCGACCGTGACCGGGGTTTCCGCCACCGGCAATACGTCTGGCCTGCTGCCGGGCTCGTTCGGCACCGCTGAATTGATGTCGTTCTTCGAGGTCGACGGCGTCGTCAAGAATGCCGGCTCCAGCACCGGCACCATCAACACCACGTTCGCCGCGGCCGATCTCGCGTTCGATTATCTGGCCGCCGGGCAATTTATCGACATCACCTACACCGTAAGGCTCGATGACAATGCCGGCGGCATCAGCACGCAGAACGTCGTGGTGAGGGTCATCGGCACCAACGACAAGCCGTTCTATCTGTGTGGTCCGGAGACCCGAAATCTGACCGAAGGGCAGGACGTCAATCCTTCCGGCAACCTGACGGCCCAGGGCGATCTGCTGTTCAGCGATGTCGACCTTTCCGATACCCACACGGTCTCGACCACGGTAACCGCATCGCGTTCCGGCGGCGGAGCGATCCCGATCCCCAACGCAGCGCTGCTTGCCGCGTTTAACGCCTCGCTCGGTCCCGACTCGACCGGACACATTTTCGGCGAAGTCGACTGGAATTTCGCGTTCGCAGATTCTGCGGCCGGCTTCCTCAACGCCGGAGAGACGCTGACGCTGGTCTATCACGTCACGGTCCAGGACGGTTCGGGCGGCAGCGATATCCAGGATGTCACCATCAAGATACTGGGTACCAATCATCCGGTCATCATCACCAGCGGTCCGCAATCCTCGACAGTGTCCGAACAGGCCGATACCACCGGATCGGCCGCGATCGATACCACGCCGACGACGCCGGCCGGCATGCTGGCCTTCACTGATTCCGACACCAGCGACGCCCACACGGTGGCGGTGACGCTCGCCTCGACATCCGGTCCGGCAGCGCCGGCCGCCACGCAGACGGACCTCGCGAGCGCGCTGACCACCATTCTGCACGATTCCACGGGCACAGGCTCCGGCAGCATCGACTGGAACTTTGCTGTTCCCGACCAGGATCTGGATTATCTCGCGGCCGGCGAAACGCTCACGGTCAGCTACAACGTCAAGGTCAGCGACGGCTCAACCAGTTCGACCCAGACCGTCTCGGTGGACATTACGGGAGCGAATGATGCGGTGGCGATGACGAGCGGGCCGGGTTCGGCCTCGCTTTCCGAGCAGGCCGGGGTCACCGGATCCGCCTCGCTCGACACCACCAGCCCCGACCCGACCGGAACGCTGACCTACGCGGATGTCGATGTCAGCGACGTTCACTCGGTAGGCGTGATCGTTTCCTCCGCGATCACATCCGACGGAAGCCTCGTTCCCGACGGTACGCTGCTCGATCTGCAAGCGGCACTGCTGACGACTCTGCACGATTCGACAGGGACAGGTGCAGGCGGCGTCGACTGGTCGTTCGCCATTCAGGACAAGGACCTCGATTTCCTTGCCGCGGGCCAGACCTTGACGATTACCTATGACGTTACGGTCTTTGACGGCTTCACAAGTTCGACCCAGCAGGTGACTGTCACGGCAACGGGTGCGGAAGACCCCCTGATCGTCAACCCGGCCGTAGCCGAAGTGTTCGATACCAGCGGAACCGACGCAGGCAATTTCCTTGTCGTCGGCAACGCAATCACGGATGCCGAAGACTCTTCCGGCGACATCGGCGTTTCCCTGTCGGTCAGCGACATCAACGGCGTGGCTTCCAATGTCGGGTCGTTCGTTGCCGGTACCTACGGAAGCCTGCTGATGTTTTCGGACGGTACCTATCTGTATCAGGCCAACGCCAACGTCGATCCGCTTCAGGTCGGCGATCACGTGGTCGATCAGTTCAATTTTACGGTCATGGACAGCCTCGGACGCAGCCAGACGACGACGCTGACGTTGAATGTCAACGGTGCCGACGATGCCGCTGCGATCACCGGCGGCGCGTTGTCCGGTGTGCTCACGGAAGATGCCGGGCCGACGGTGGCGGCGAACGGCGGATTTGAGACCGGTAGTCTTTCCGGCTGGATTTCGTCTGGGGTGACTGTAGGTGCATTTTTCATCGGCGGAGCATACGGCGACTACACGGCGCAGCTTCACAACGGATTCCTCGAACAGGATGTTACAACCGTTGCCGGGCAGCACTACACGTTGAGTTTCACCGTCGCAGGTGACGGAGAGGCCAGCGCCACCGGCCTCAACGTATATTGGGATGGCATCCAGATTCTTGCCCAGACCAACGTCGCCCTCGGATTTGCCCAATATACGTTTGACGTGATTGGCGACGCGCTGGATCCAACGACCCAGTTGTTCTTCGATTTTTCGGGCGACGGTAGCGGCATTCTGCTCGACCAGGTTTCGATTGCGCCGACACCCGGTCCTGCGGTTGAAGCGGCGGCCGGTAACATCACGTTCTCTGATATCGAGGTAGCGGATACACACACGGCCAGCTTCACCTCGGATTTCGCCGGTTATGTCGGGACGTTCACGCTGGACCCGGTGTCGGAATCCGGTGGAACGGGGTCCGTCGGCTGGCATTATTCCGTCAATAACGCCGACATCCAGTTCCTTGCCCAGGGTCAAACGCTGGTTCAGACCTACAGCGTGGGGATCACGGGCAATCATGGCGCCCCGGCGTATCAGACCGTCACGGTCGCCATAAACGGTGTCAACGATGCCCCCACTGCCATCGGCGAAACCGTCATTACCGATGTTGGTGCCAATGGCGTCGTCGATATCCAGCCGTGGATGCTGGCGGCCAACGACGCCGATCCTGATAAGGCCGACGATCTGTTCGTCAACGCCATCGGCAGCAGCACCGGCGGCACGGCGGTCGGGTTCGGCGATGCGTTCTTCATCGACGATGCGACGCCGGGCGGCTCGTTCCAGTACACGACGTCCGACGGCATCGCGACCGGCAACTTCGCCACTGCGACGATCGTCAACAACGCGACTTCGGCCACGACGCTGACCGGTACCGCTGGTGACGACATCATCATCGCGACCAACGGCACCGAAACGCTCAGCGGTGGCGGCGGCAACGACATTCTGGTCGGCAATGCCGGCAGCCATGTCATGAGCGGCGGCAGCGGCTACGACACATTTGCCTTTTTGCAGACGAACGATGGGCCGGGCATCATCACGGATTTCAACAACACGAGTGAGCATGACCACATCGCCATTTCCGCCAGCGGATTTGGTGGCGGGCTGACGGCGGGGATGGACGTTTCGTCGCTGTTCGAGACCTCCGGAGACGATCAGTTCGGCGGGCTCGGTGCCGTGTTCCATTTCGACACCGCAAACCAGACACTCTACTTCAGCGCCGACGGCACGCAGGCCTCCGCCATCACGGTGGCGGCGGTACAGGCCGGCGTTACGCTCAACCCGCACGATCTCCTGATCGTGTAATCAGACAGCACGGAGGCGCGGGCACTTCACGGGCCCGCGCTTTTTTTCGCCTGCGATATTGCGATCTCCCTTGGCCGGGGTTCCTATCCTCATGCGAAAGTCATAAGAGGTGCGGCGGATGGGCCGCTTGAACTCGCCGCCATTACCCCGCACTATGGGTCGATCGGCAGCTTCGAATTCTTTCAGTAAAACAACGATATAGGGAAGAAACACGTGGGACAGAAAATGAAAGCCGCGGTCGCTTTGACGGCGATGCTCGCCGGTGTACCCGCCTTCGCCGCCTGGGAACCGACCAAGCCGGTGGAAATCGTCGTCGCGGCCGGTGCCGGCGGCGCCTCCGACCAGATGGCGCGGATGATGCAGGCCGCTATCCAGAAGAACAATCTGATGAAGCAGCCGATGGTGGTGTCGCTGAAGGGCGGTGCGTCCGGCGCCGAGGCGCTGATGTACATGAAGTCCAGCGACGGTGACGCCAACAAGGTGCTGATCGCCTATTCGCTGATCTACATGCTGCCGCTGTCGGCGAAGATTCCGTTCAACTGGCGCGACCTGACGCCGGTGTCCGTGATCGCGATGGACCAGTTCGTATTGTGGGACAATTCCGCAGGCCCGAAGACGGTGAAGGATTTCATCGCTGCCGCCAAGGCTGCCGGTTCGCCGTTCAAGATGGGCGGCACCGGCTCCAAGCGCGAGGACCACGTATTGACGGTGTTCATGGAGCAGAAGACCGGCGCGAAGTTCTCCTACCTGCCGTACAAGTCCGGCGGCGAGGCGGCAACGCAACTGGTCGGAAATCACACCGAAGCCAACGTCAACAACCCCTCCGAAAATCTCGAAGTCTGGCGCGCCGGCCAGGTTCGCGCGCTCTGCGTGTTCGACAAGGAGCGGATCGCCTACAAGACCAAGGTCACGGAGACGCAGTCCTGGAACGACATCCCGACCTGCAAGGAGGAAGGCCTCGACGTGCAGTATCTGATGCTGCGCGCGATGTTCCTGCCCGGCAAGGTGACGCCGGACCAGCAGGCATTTTACGTCGATCTGTTCCAAAAGGTGACGCAGACCGCCGAGTACAAGGACTACATGGAAAAGCAGGCGTTGAAGCCGATCTTCCTCACCGGCAAGGACATGCTGAAGTTCCTCGAGGAGGACGACAAGCTCAACAACAAGCTGATGAACGAAGCCGGCTTCGTCGCAAAGTAGGCCTGCTGCCTTTACGTGCCGGCAGGACCGTAGTTCGCGATCCTGCCGAGCACGTTGTCGATCTCTTGCTTCGGCAACAGACGCGGCGTGCCGATCTGCAGGCAGCCGTGATACTGCCGCGCCAGCGCCTCGACCTCGACCGCCAGCCACATCGCCTTTGACAGCGACGGTCCGACGGCGATCATGCCGTGGTGTTCCAGGAGGCACGCCAGCCTGCCTTCCAGCGCGCGCACGGCGTGCTCCGAAAGCTCCTGCGTACCGAACGTCGCATAAGGCGCGACGCGGATGGTGTCGCCGCCGGCGCAGGCGATCATGTAATGAACAGGCGGAATTTCCAGGTTCATGATCGCCAGGATCGTCGAATAGGTCGGGTGCGCATGCACCACGGCATTGATTTCTGGCCGGGCCTTGAGGATATCGAGGTGAAACCGCCATTCGCTCGACGGGCGCTGGGCCGGGTCGTGCGAGCCGTCCATGCCCATGAACACGATCTGCTCGGGCTGCATCGCCTCGTAGGGCACGCTGGTCGGCGTGATCAGCAGGCCGGTTTCGTGGCGCAGGCTGATATTGCCCGAGGTGCCCTGGTTGATGCCGAGCGCGTTCATGCTGCGGCAGGCATCGATGATGGATTGACGCTTTTCCCTGTCGTTCCCGGTCGGCATAGCGAGGTCCCTTGCAACCCCGCCACAATGCTTGAATATTGCGCCGCAGTATAGTCGAACGTCTTCGACAAGGGTTTGATCGGGAGAATTCATGACCAGTGCCGTGTTGGGCATCATCGGCGGATCCGGCATCTATGACCTGCCGGGTCTGGAAGACGTCCGCGAGGAGACGATCGCCAGCCCGTGGGGCGAACCGTCCGCGCCGCTGACGCGCGGCGTCGTCGCCGGCCTGCCGATCGTGTTCCTGCCGCGGCACGGCAAGGGGCATGTCTATTCGCCCTCCGACATCAACTACCGCGCCAATATCGACGTGCTGAAGCGGGCAGGCGTTACCGACCTGATCTCGCTGTCGGCCTGCGGTTCGTTCAGGGAGGAATTGCCGCCCGGCACCTTCGTGCTGGTCGATCAGTTCGTCGACCGCACCCACAAGCGCGAGAGCTCGTTCTTCGGCAAGGGCTGCGTCGCCCACGTCTCGATGGCGCATCCGGTATCGCCGCGGCTGCACGTGCATCTGGCGGCGGCGGCCGCTGCGGAAGGCTTTTCGATGGTGCAGGGCGGCACCTATGTCTGCATGGAGGGCCCGCAATTCTCCAGCCTCGCCGAGAGCCTGAGCTACAAGGCGCAGGGCTATTCGGTGATCGGCATGACCAACATGCCCGAAGCCAAGCTCGCGCGCGAAGCCGAGATTTGCTACGCCAGCGTCGCGATGGTCACCGATTTCGATTGCTGGCATCCCGACCACGACGCCGTCACCGTGCAGGATATCATTCGCGTGCTGAATTCGAACGCCGGCAAGGCCAAGGCGCTGGTGGCGCGTCTCGCCCGGGATTTTCCGCGTCAGCATGAGCCGTGTCCGGTCGGTTCGGACCGCGCGCTCGATACGGCGCTGATCACCGCGCCCGACGCACGCGATCCGAAACTGCTGGCCAGGCTCGATGCGGTCGCCGGCCGGGTGCTCGGCAAATGAAGGTCGACGGCCGGCACTTTCGCAGCATCTGGCTCGCCGAGGACGGCTGGTCGGTCGATGCGATCGACCAGCGGCGGCTGCCGCATGAATTCGTCATTGCGCATCTGACCGGCGCCAGCGATGCGACGGAAGCGATCCGTTCGATGCTGGTGCGCGGCGCGCCGCTGATCGGCGCCACCGCCGCCTACGGCATGGCGCTCGCGATGCGCGAGGATGCATCCGATGCCGCGCTCGATCATGCATACACCATGCTGCTCGCCGCGCGGCCGACCGCGATCAATCTGAAATGGGCGCTCGACGAGATGGTCCGGTTGCTTCGGCCGCTGCCGCCATCCGAACGCATGGCAGCCGCCTACAGGCGTGCCATCGAGATCGCCGACGAGGATGTCGCAATCAACCAGGGCATCGGCCGCAATGGGCTGACGCTGATCGAGCAGATCGCATCGACGAAGCCGCCCGGCGAGGCCGTCAACATCCTGACGCATTGCAATGCCGGCTGGCTCGCGACCGTCGACTGGGGCACGGCCACGGCGCCGATCTACATGGCGCATGATCGCGGCATCAGGGTTCATGTCTGGGTCGACGAGACCCGTCCGCGCAATCAGGGCGCTTCGCTGACGGCGTGGGAACTGGGCCACCACGGCGTGCCGCACACCGTCATCCCCGACAACACCGGCGGACACCTGATGCAGCACCGCATGGTCGATCTGGCGATCGTCGGAACCGACCGGGTGACGGCCGGCGGCGACGTCTGCAACAAGATTGGAACCTATCTGAAGGCGCTCGCGGCGTATGACAACGGTGTGCCGTTCTATGTTGCGCTGCCGTCGCCGACCATCGACTTTAGTATCGATGATGGCCTCCGCGAGATTCCGATCGAGCAGCGTGGCGCCGAGGAAGTTGCGACCATGACCGGTCGCACGGCTGACGGGCGCATCGAGACCGTGCGCGTGGTTCCCGACGGCTCGCCGGTGGCCAACTACGCCTTCGACGTGACGCCGGCACGGCTGGTGACCGGATTGATCACCGAGCGCGGCGTGCTGCGAGCCGAGCGTGCTGCACTTGCGAGCGCCTTTCCGGAGCGTAGCGCGGGTCATTGACGCCTGGCATACCAGCGTCGTAATGCCTGTTTGAGTGACGCTGGCGGAAGCTTCCATGTCCAATACCGATATCGAAATCGTCGTCGAGGATCCGACCGCGCCGGAGGCGGATTCGCCTGCGGTGACCAGCGTTCGCATCGCCGATGTCATCGTCTGCCTGCTGCTGCTCGTGATCGCCGCGACGCTCGGCTGGGACAATTGGCGCACCGGCGCAGGGTGGGAATCCACCGGCCCGCAGGCCGGCTATTTCCCGTTCTATCTCTCGATCATTCTCGGCGGCGCCAGCCTCTATGGCCTCGCTTCGGCGTTCCTGTCGCGCAAGGAAGCCGCGGAGACGTTCGTGACACGGGCGCAGCTTCGCCGCGTGATGGCGGTGTTCGTGCCGACGGCGCTGTTCTGCCTCGTGGTGCAGTTCCTCGGGCTCTACGTCGCGAGCTTCCTCTTGATCTCCGGCTTCATGCGCGGCGTCGGCAAGATCGCGCTGTGGAAGTCGCTGCTGACCGCCTTCGTGTTCACCGCCGTGATGTTCGTAACCTTCGACGTCGCCTTCGACGTCATCATGCCAAAGGGCCCGCTCGAAGCGGCGCTCGGCCGATAAGGTATCAGGCATGCCTCCTTCCGTCATTGTCTGCAACAAACGCGAGGCGTTTGTGCAAGAGAGAGAAGCGAAGCAATCCATAGCACCGCAATGGACGTGTGGATTGCTTCGTCGCTCCGCCCCTCGCAATGACGAAATTCCGGGAATCATCTGATGGAAGCTCTCGGCCTCTTGATGCACGGTTTTGCCGTGCTGCTGACGTGGAAGACGCTGCTGCTGATGATGGTCGGCCTCGTGCTCGGCATTTTCGTCGGCGTGCTGCCGGGCCTCGGCGGTCCCAATGGCGTTGCGATCCTGCTGCCGCTGACGTTCACGATGGATCCGACCTCGGCGATCGTGATGCTGTCCTGCATCTATTGGGGCGCGCTGTTCGGCGGCGCCATCACCTCGATCCTGTTCAACATCCCCGGTGAGGCGTGGTCGGTGGCCACCACCTTCGACGGTTATCCGATGGCGCAGCAGGGCAAGGCGGCCGAGGCGCTGACCGCGGCCTTTACCTCCTCGTTCATCGGCTCGCTGGTCGCGGTGATGCTGATTACGTTTCTGGCGCCGATGATCTCCTCGTTCGCGCTGAAATTCGGACCGCCTGAATTCTTCGCGGTGTATCTTCTGACCTTCTGCTCCTTTGTCGGTCTCGGCCGCGAAGCCAAGCATAAGACCGTCATTTCGATGTCGCTCGGCCTCTTGCTCGCCGGCATCGGCATGGACACCGTATCCGGCCAGTTGCGCATGACCTTCGGCACGGCGGAACTGCTGCGCGGCGTCAACTTCCTCGTGGCCGTGATCGGCCTGTTCGGTATCAGCGAGATTCTGCTGACGATGGAGGAGCGGCTTGCGCTGCGCGGCCACGCCGCCCGCATCAGCTTTCGCGTGGTGCTGTCGGTCTGGAAGGACTTGCCGCGCTACTGGGTGACGCTGCTGCGTTCGTCCGTTATCGGCTGCTGGCTCGGCATCACGCCGGGCGGCGCGATTGCCGCGTCCTTCATGGGCTATAACCTCGCCAAGCGTTTCTCCAAGGACCCGGACAGTTTTGGCAAGGGCCGCATCGAGGGTGTGTTCGCGCCGGAGACGGCAGCGCACGCGTCCGGCACCGCGGCGCTGCTGCCGATGCTCGCGCTCGGCATTCCCGGTTCCGGCACCGCGGCGATCCTGCTTGGCGGATTGATGGTGTGGGGTCTCAATCCCGGGCCACTGCTGTTCGTCGAGCACAAGGATTTCGTCTGGGGCCTGATCGCCTCGATGTATCTCGGCAACGTCGTCGGTCTG
>JAQSDT010000748.1 GCA_029946075.1 bacterium
TCTCCTTGCGGCCACGCGACAGATGCGAGCGCTCGCGGCGGCCAATCGGCGCCAGCGGCGGCGGTTCGGGCTTTGCCACCACACGCGGGACCACTATCGGTCCCGGCGGCGGCGCGGGTTTCGGCGCGGCTCGGAGTTCGGCATCGGCAGAATCCGCCGGCGGCTTTACGACCCGCGTTCGCTTGCGCAGCGGCTTGACCTGCCTGGCAACGCTTTCCCACAGCGCGCGCTCCTCCTCGCTGAGGGCACGCTTGCGCCGCGGTGCTACCGGCAATTCGGGGATCAACGTCCGGCGTTTCATCTGGCGTGGCGGTGACGTCGGATGTGACGTTGGCGCGGCTTCTCGGGGGCGGCCTCGATCCTGGGCCGCGGCTCCGGCAGCGGCACCGGCTTGGCGGCGGCCTGTGCCGTCGTCGTCGGGGCGCTGGCCACAGGGGCTACCGCGCTCTGATCCTTCAAGGGATCAGTTTGCGGAAACAGCTTTGCGATCTTCGCCGAGGGACGCTCGTCCGGCACCGGCAGCTTGCGGCCAAGCGCAGCGGGATCGAGGCTCTTCGGCACCAGGATGACGAAGCGCGCATTGTGGCGGAGGCGTCCGGAAACCTTGCCGGCTTCCTGCCCCGCACCGAAATACAGATCGGCGCGCGCGGGCCCGACGATCGCGGAGCCCGTGTCCTGCGCGATCATCAGGCGGCGGAACGGCGTTTTCGATATCTCGGTTTCGATCGGCAGGTCGGCTTCGATGAAGAACGGTGTGCCGTAGACGTGCAGCCCCTTGTCGACCGCGATCGAGCGGCCCGGCGTCAGCGGCACGCCCTGCGCGCCGACCGCCTCGTCCTTGTCGGAGAGCTGCACCTCGCGGAAGAAGACGTACGACTTGTTCTGCCGCCGCAATTCGTCGGCACCATTGGGATTCTGCTCCATCCATTCCCGGATCTTCTGCATCGACATCTGTTCCCGCGGGATGATGTTGCGTTCGATCAGGATGCGGCCGACCGGCGTATACTGATAGCCGTTATGGGCATCGTAGTTGATGCGGACGGTCGACCCGTCAGGCAGGCTGACGCGCGCCGAGCCCTGGATCTGCGAGAACAGCAAATCGGTCTGACTCTTCAGGTAAACGATTTCGAGGCCGCGACCGGCGATCGCGCCATCCTCGATCTCCGCGCGATCGTAATACGGCACCAGCTTGCGGCGGCCGATCTTGCGGAACACCTTGCCGCCGTTCGGCAGGCCGACCGAGCTTTGCCTGGTGCCGCGCACGAACAGGTTCGACGGCCGGCGATAGACCGGCACCTTGTAGACCTCGTTCTCCGTCAGCGAACCATCGATGATCGGTTCATAATATCCGGTGACGAATCCCTCGGCCTCGCCGAGGCGCGAAATGCGCAGCGGCGCGAAATGCTCCTCGAAGAACGCTTTCGCCTTGACGCCGTCGGAGAGCTCGAGGCCCCTGGCGACAACACAGGGATCGCGCAGCGACGCGCCGAGCGCCTTCGGATCGGATGGAGGTTTTTGCTGGGCGGCAATCGGCTTGCAGCTTGCCTTGAACGCCGTGTAGGCGGCGAGATGATCATCCCCGCTCCAGCCGACGATATCGGGCCACGCGACCGGGGAATACTGCGTGTTGGTGATCTGCAGCGGCAGTTCAAGCTGCGGATAAGGAAGCTGACGGGCCGGCGGCGGAGGCGGATGCCGGTGATGCCCGCGCGAATGGCGCGCGTTGGCGTCCTGCGGCGCAAGCGACAACGTCAAAGCGATCACGCCAAACGCAAGCCCGCTAAGGCGCTGCGTCTTACGCCGCGCTTCCGGTGCCAACCAGCTTCCAGTTCGGATCGCGAGAGCTCGTGTCGCGGGCGAATGTCCAGACATCGGTGATATCGGCGACCTTTTCCGGGTTACCATCGACAATGGTGCCGGCCTTGTCCCGGGTAACCGAGATCATCTGCGACACGAAGCGGACCGTGAGCTGCGCCGACTTGTCGCGCGCTTCCGCGCTCACCAGTTCGGCCTTGTCGATCGAAACGAACCGCGTTTCGGTCTTCTGCTCGTGCTTCTCGCGATCCTTGATGACGGCGTCGAAGCTGTCATAGACGTCGCTCGACAACAGGTCCTTCAGCGCGCGGCGATCGCCATTGGCGAACGCCAGCACGATCATCTCATAGGCGCTGCGGGCGCCGGTGATGAAGTGGCGGGGATCGAACGAGGCGTCCTGGGCGACGATGGCATCGAGACCCTGGGCCAGCGGCGAGTCCGGTTCGGCAATGCCCTTCCAGCGATCGGCCGGCGCCACGTCGGCGCTCGGCGCCAGCGGGGCCTGATCGATCACCGCACCCGGGATCGGCACGACGTTGCTGTTGTCCTGGGTCCGCTGCGCGACATTGGGCGCGGCACGGTCATAGGGCGGCCGTTCGCTTCCGGTGCGCTGTCCAAGCACGCTGCGCAGGCGGAGGAAGATGAAGACCGCCAGCGCCAGGAAGATGATGGTGTAAATATCCACGTCGTATTCGCTTTCTGGTTCTAACGCCGGCAACGGGCCCGGCGGTCGAGCGTTCCCTGGAGAGAAGCTCCGGTACGAGTTTTCCTGAGAACGGCAGAGATTACATCATCGATTGAGACTGCAGCATGTAGGCATGAAACGATGCGCGGCCAATGGCGCGTTTTGGCGCGGGGCAATTGTAGCCCGATTTGGCCGCAAGGGGAAACCCGTTCGTGTCGGGAAATCACGCATATTCAACGATTTAGAGCCGATATCGGCCCGTGGACCCGCGCCATTAGCCATATCGGCCACAATTGGGGGCCGTCCCTGGCCGCCGCCCGCCCGCCGTCCTTGTGGAAAGAGGCAGGGCTATGATAGCCACTCGCCCGCGAAGGCATTTCCGCCGATCGAGCGAATTTTGACCAGGAACCGGGCTCCGCTCGCCAGCGCTTCAGGAGAATTTCATGACCAACGGCAACGGCGCGCCCGCCGAGCAGGCCCCTCCCCAGCTTAACGTGCTGGCCCAGTACACCAAGGACCTGTCGTTCGAAAACCCGAACGCGCCCGCCTCCCTGGCGCCGCAGCAGCAGCAGCCGGCGATCAACATCCAGATCAATGTTTCGGCCAACAACGTCTCGGAAAGCGAATTCGAAGTGACGCTCTCGATCGAGGGCAAGGCCGAAAACGGCGGCAAGGTGATGTTCTCCTTCGAGCTCGCCTATGCCGGCGTGTTCCGCATCGTCAACGTACCTCAGGAAAACCTGCATCCGCTGGTCATGATCGAATGCCCGCGGTTGCTGTTCCCGTTCGCGCGCGAAATCATCGCAACCGCGGTGCGTGACGGCGGCTTCCCGCCCTTGATGCTGGATCCCGTCGATTTCGTCGGCCTCTACCGCCAGAACATGGAGCGGCAGGCTGCGGCGCAGGCCGCTTCCGGCGTCAAGCCGAGCTAAGTCTGCGTCATAGGCTTTCAACCCTCATCCTGAGGAGCCCGCGGAGTAGCTCGTAGGATGGGTAGAGCGTAGCGAAACCCATCACCTAACCGCGCGCGATTGATGGGTTTCGCTACGCTCTACCCATCCTACTGACTGAGGCCGTCAGGCAACGCCGAGAAAATCGTTCCAGATCGGCTTGTCGCCCAGCGTGGCGATGAAGGCGCGATGGGCTTCGCGGTCGGCATCGCTGATGCGCGGCGCCAGCGGCACCTCGCGCTGCCGCCGCGGCGTGTCGCCGATGCCGCCGGATTGCGCGGCGCGTACCTCCGACGCCAGGATCAGCTGCGACTGCCGCGCCCCGATCAGGTCGATATAGACCTCGGCCAGCAATTCGGCGTCGAGCAGCGCGCCGTGCTTGGTGCGGCGGGAATTGTCGATCGCATAGCGCGAGCAGAGATCGTCGAGGCGATTGGACACGCCCGGATGCTTGCGCCGCGCCAGCAGCAGCGTATCGACCAGCCGCTCGCGCAGGATCGGCTTGCGTTTGATGCGATCGAGCTCGGCGTTGATGAAGCTGATGTCGAACGAGGCGTTGTGAATCACCAGCGGCGCATCGCCGATGAATTCCAGGAACTCCTCGACCACCTCGGTGAACAGCGGCTTGGTGGAAAGGAACTCGGCCGACAGCCCATGCACGTTGAACGCTTCCGCCGGCATGTCGCGCTCGGGATTGATGTAGCGGTGAAAGGTCTGCCCCGTCGGCATCCGGTTGAAGATCTCGATGCAGCCGATCTCGACCAGCCGGTCGCCGCGCAGGGGATCGAGGCCCGTGGTTTCGGTATCGAGAACGATTTCGCGCATGGGATTCTAAAAGCCGGAGAAAAAGCGAATCAGGTTCGCCGCTGCGGCATCTTAACGACCTCGGCCAGAATGTCGCGGATCCGCTCGCGCACGGGGTCGAGGCCATGCGACGTATCCACTACGAAATCCGCGCGCTTGCGCTTTTCGGCGTCGGGGACCTGCCGCGCGATAATGGAATCGAGCTTGGCGGCATCCATGGTGCCACGCGCCAGCACCCGCTCGCGCTGCAGTTCCGGCGAGGTCGTCACCACGACCACCGCATCGACGCGCTTTTCGCCGCCGGTCTCGTAGAGCAGCGGCACGTCGACGACGACGACCGGCGCACCGGCGCGTTCGGCCTCCGCAAAGAATTTCTGCCGGCCGGCGCCCAGCATCGGGTGGACGATCTGCTCGAGCTGCTTCATCGCCGCGGGATTGTGCACCACAAGCTCGCTGAGCTTTGGCCGGTCCACCTTTCCGTTCGACGTCGTGCCGGGAAAGGCGGCCTCGATCGCCGGGACGGCTGCGCCCTCATAGAGCTTGTGGACCTCGGCATCGGCATCATAGAGCGGAACGCCCGCCTCGACGAACAGCTTGCCCGTCGTGGATTTGCCCATGCCGATGGAGCCGGTGAGACCGAGTACTAACATTTTTTCCGCCGCATCGTTTCAAACACCGAGGTGCCCCTGCTGCCGCAGGAATGCAAGCAGAGGCAACAACGGCAAGCCGAGAATGGTGAAATGGTCGCCCTCGATGCGTTCGAACAGGTGCACGCCGAGGCCTTCGAGCTGATAGGCCCCGACGCTGCTCGTCACGGCCTCGCCGGCCTGGTCGAGATAGGTCTCGATCTCGGCATCGCCAAGGCGCCGCATGGTCATCCGGGCGATGCTGACATCGGCAAACCCGATCTTGCCGTCGCACGCCACCGCAACGGCGGAGTGCAGTTCGTGCGTGCCGCCGGCGAGCAGCCGCAATTGCTCCGCGGCCTGCGCCCGGCCGGCGGGTTTGCTGAACAGCCGCGAGCCCAGCGCCAGCGTCTGATCGGCACCGACGACAATGCGGCCGGGATTGTTCGATGATACGAACAGCGCCTTCTCGCGCGCCAGAAGCCCTGCGATCTCGCCGGGAGCAGCTAACCCCGAATTCGCCTGCACCGCGCGTTCGTCGATATCGGCGGGCACCGCCTCGAATGTGAGTCCGGCGTTCGCCAACAGCATCTGCCGCGCGCGGCTTTGCGAGGCCAGGATTAGCGGAGCATTTCCACGCCAGATGCTCATGCCGACAACATCACTCCGGAATCCGCTGGCGCTGACGGTCGGTAAACAGCTTTAGAATTGCCGCGGCGGTTTCCTCGATCGAGCGGCGTGTGACGTCGAGTTGCGCCCAGCTGAACCTGGCCGCCAGTTTCCGCGCATAGGCGACCTCGTCGGTCACCGCCTGACGGTCGGTATAATCGTCATTGCTGGAATCGGCGCCCATGCTGAGCAGCCGGTTTTGCCGGACCTGGATCAGCCGTTCCGGCGTCGCGTGCAGGCTGACGACCAGCGGCTTCTTCAGCGTCTCCAGCTGATGCGGCAGCGGGATGCCCGGCACCAGCGGCACGTTGGCGGTACGAACGCCGCGGTTGGCGAGATAGATCGAGGTCGGCGTTTTCGAGGTGCGGGAGACGCCGACCAGCACGACGTCGGCTTCTTCGAGACCGTCGACGTGCTGTCCGTCATCGTGGATCATGGTGTAGTTCAGCGCGTCGATGCGCTTGAAATATTCTGCGTTGAGAACGTGCTGCGCGCCTACCCTGCCCGTCGTCGCGGCACCGAGATAGGCTTCGAACATCTGCATGACCGGACCGATGATCGACAGACTCGGAATGTTGATGTCCCTGCACTTGCCCTCGAGCCGGCCGACCAGATCTTTCTCCAGCAGCGTGAACAGCACGATCCCCGGCTCTTCCTCGATCTCGTCGAGCACGCGGTCGAGCTGCTTCTGGCTGCGCACGAGGGGATACACATGTTCGACCGCGGACACGTTGGCGTATTGGGCTGCGACCGCGCGCGCCACCGTGATCAGCGTCTCGCCGGTCGAATCGGAGACCAGATGCAGATGAAAATAATTGCCGGTCGTGGGCACCAAAACCCCTGTGTAACCTGTGAATCCCTGTGGAGCTTAACCCCGATTTCAGACCCTGGAGCGCAGCCTCAGGGATAACCCTGATCTTTCTTCACAGGCCTGCCGGCAAGGACAACTCCAAAGCTCGCTGGCGATGATAGTGAGAAGCTGTGGACTTGTCTCTTCATAAGCTGGCCATGAAATGGCGCAAGCTTTTGATCCCGGTGGCATTATTCCGGCAATGGAAGATCCGGCCAAAACTGGTGAGGATTGTGAACAAGTCCGGCGAAACACCGGGACTATTTTGTGTGAGTCATAATCACGGTCACTTAGACTCAAACCTAAGATTCTAAAATTATTAGTTTAGAGAAGCGGTGCTTTGAGGATATGTCTCCGTCCCACGCTGGCGGAGCTTCCAGAAAACGCCGGGTTGGCTGGAATGTTTCCAGCGACTGCGAGACCGGACGAGAACGATGTACGAGTGGATCACGATCGCGGCGTATCCGTGGATCAAGGCGCTGCATGTGATTGCCGTCATCGCGTGGATGGCCGGCATGCTCTATCTGCCGCGGCTATTCGTCTACCATTGCGACGCCGAGATCGGATCGAAACAATCCGAGACGTTCAAGGTGATGGAGCGGCGGCTGTTCAAGGCGATCATCAATCCGGCGATGATCGTCGCCTGGCTCGCCGGAATCTATCTCGCCTGGGCTGGGCACTGGTACGTATCCGGCTGGTTTCATGGCAAATTGACGCTGGCGCTGATCCTGTCCGGCGTGCACGGGCTTTTTTCGCGCTGGCTGAAGGATTTCGCGGCGGACCGGAATACCCGTAGCCAGAAATTCTTTAGAATTATCAACGAGGTTCCGACCATGCTGATGATCCTGATCGTCATCCTGGTGATCGTAAAACCGTTCTGATGTCGGCTTTTCGCTCGTGAAGTGCTTTTGCGCCAGCTTGCGAAGCGCCGCCCGATTTTCTATATTGTCGAAATCCCACCCCACGCAGGCGGATGTGGTTGCGTTCCGGTTTCCTCCTCGGACCCGGCCGCCGCATCAGGTTTGAAGCCTCACCGGCGCTTTCCTTGCTTAGACCTGCGGACCTTCCTTTTTCGCGTCCGCTATCCCCTCAAGCCACCTCGCACCCCTCTCCTAAAGAACACTCCACAGGACCACCCCAATGCGGGAAATGAAACTCCAGGACCTCAAATCGAAAACGCCGGCCGAGCTTGTCTCGTTCGCGGAAGAGAACGGGGTCGAAAATGCCAGCACCATGCGCAAGCAGGAGCTGATGTTCGCCATTCTCAAGCAGCTCGCGATTCAGGAAACCGACATCATCGGCGAAGGCGTCGTCGAGGTTCTCTCCGACGGCTTCGGCTTCCTCCGCTCGCCGGATGCGAACTACCTGCCCGGCCCCGACGATATCTACGTCTCGCCCTCGCAGATCCGCCGCTTCGGACTGCGCACCGGCGATACCATCGAAGGCCATATCCGCAGCCCGAAGGAAGGCGAACGCTATTTCGCGCTGCTCAAGGTCAACACGCTCAATTTCGAAGACCCGGAAAAGTCCAAGCACAAGGTCAATTTCGACAATCTGACGCCGCTGTTTCCGGACCAGCGTTTCCGCCTCGAGCTCGAAGACCCTACGCGCAAAGACCTTTCTGCACGGGTGATCGATATCGTCGCGCCGATCGGCAAGGGCCAGCGCGCACTGATCGTGGCGCCACCGCGCACGGGTAAAACCGTGCTGATGCAGAACATCGCGCACTCGATCACCGCCAATCATCCGGAATGCTATCTGATCGTTCTGTTGATCGACGAACGTCCGGAAGAAGTCACGGACATGCAGCGCTCGGTGAAGGGCGAGGTGGTCTCGTCCACCTTCGACGAACCGGCGGTGCGTCACGTCCAGGTCGCCGAGATGGTGATCGAGAAGGCCAAGCGGCTGGTCGAACACGGCCGCGACGTCGTCATCCTGCTCGATTCGATCACGCGCCTTGGCCGTGCCTACAACACCGTGGTGCCGTCATCCGGCAAGGTGCTGACCGGCGGTGTCGACGCCAACGCGCTGCAGCGGCCGAAGCGCTTCTTCGGCGCCGCGCGCAACATCGAGGAGGGCGGTTCGCTCACGATCATCGCGACCGCGCTGGTCGATACCGGCAGCCGAATGGACGAAGTCATCTTCGAGGAATTCAAGGGCACCGGTAACTCCGAACTGATCCTGGACCGCAAGGTTTCGGACAAGCGGACCTTCCCGGCGATCGATATTTCCCGCTCCGGCACCCGCAAGGAAGAGCTGATCACCGATCCGCAACTGCTGAAGAAGATGTACGTGCTGCGCCGGATCCTCAATCCGATGGGCACGATGGACGCGATCGACTTCCTGCTCGACAAGCTCCGCAACACCAAGAACAATTCGGAATTCTTCGATTCCATGAACACCTGAGCCGAGTGGCCGGGATGGGGAGGGCGCCTTGCTGCAGCAGGGCGCCCTTTTTCATGCTGCAGGCTTTGCTGCAATATGAGTGCAGCATGAGTCGGCACCGTCAGACATGCTGATTTTCTCAAGCCTATGAGATAAAAGGGTAATTCTGAAGATTGAGGCGGGTTCGCCTCTCAGGATATGCTGCGTCGCAACAAAAATGCTGCACCTAATGCTGCAGCATAATTGACCGGAGCCGCCTGGCCGCCGCTCTAAACCTTCAAGCCGAAACGGCGTTGCCTTTTCGGGGCCTCCTGCACAAATAGGCCATGCACCCCAGGGACCAGACCATCTTTGCGCTGTCGTCGGGACGGCCGCCCAGCGCGATTGCGATGGTGCGCGTCTCGGGCACCGAGGCCGGCAGGATGCTGACGGCACTGGCGGGCAGGCTGCCCGAACCGCGGATCGCCACCCGGGCGCTGCTGCGCGACGTCGGCCAGCGGCCGATCGACGATGCGGTCGTGCTGTGGTTCCCGGGGCCGGCCAGCGCGACCGGCGAGGATGTTGCCGAGTTTCACGTTCATGGTGGCCGTGCAGTGCTGGCCGCGTTATTCGCGGCGTTCGTCGGATTCGAAAATGCCCGCCCTGCCGAGCCCGGTGAATTTACCCGCCGCGCCTTCGAGAACGGCAAGCTCGATCTGACCGAAGCCGAGGGCCTCGACGATCTCATCCACGCCGATACGGATCGCCAGCGTGCCCAGGCGCTGCGCCAGTTGAAGGGGCTGCTCGGCGACAAGGCGCGCGACTGGCGCGCACGAATTATCGAAGCCTCAGCGCTGATCGAAGCCGGCATCGATTTTTCGGACGAAGGCGATGTGCCCGCCGAATTGATCGCGCCGGCGCTGGCGAAGGTGAAAACGCTGCGTGCTGAAATCAAGGAAGTCCTTGCGGCACAGGGCCGAACTGAACGGCTGCGCGATGGCCTCGTCGTCGCGATCGCCGGCCCGCCGAACGTCGGAAAATCGACGCTGATGAATCAGCTCGCGCGGCGCGAGGTTGCGATCGTCTCGCCGCATGCCGGCACCACGCGCGACGTCATCGAGGTCCAGCTCGATCTCGACGGCTATCCGGTGACCGTCATCGACACCGCCGGCATCAGAGAGACCGACGATCCCGTGGAGCAGGAGGGTGTCCGCCGTGCCCGGGCGAGGGCCGCCGACGCCGACCTGGTGCTGTGGCTGGCGGATTCGCCGGACGCTGAAATCGAGAACGCTGGCGCGGCACCGGTCTGGTTCGTCCGCAACAAGATCGATCTCGGCGCGTCGACTGGGCCAATGGCCGAGGCGGGGGCTCCCGCAGTCTTTCTGATTTCGGCGAGCCGTGGCGATGGGGTTCCGGAACTGATCTCGGCCCTGGTCGGTTTCGCGCAGACGTATTTCGGCGGCAGCGAGGGGGGGCTGATCGGCCGGGCCCGGCAGCGGAAATTGCTGGAAGACGCGGTCGCGTCGCTCGGTCGCAGCATCGAGGTCGTCGGGCAGGGCGAGGAGCTGGCGGCTGAAGAATTGCGAACTGCGGCTCATTCCTTGGGCCGGCTGCTGGGCCGGGTTGATGTCGAGGACATCCTGGATGTGATTTTTCGGGAGTTCTGCGTCGGTAAATAGCGCTTACCTAGATACCATTCAGTTGTTTCACGTGAAACAGATCGCTTGGAACCCCTGTTTCACGTGAAACACCCCGCTTTCAAAGTTCCCACTTCCGGCTTTCCCGACTCCGCGATAGAAGTCCGCGCATGATTTCCCCGGCGGATAGTTTCGATGTGATCGTGATCGGCGGCGGCCATGCCGGCTGCGAGGCTGCGAGCGCCGCCGCACGAATGGGTGCCCGGACGGCGCTGGTCACCCATCGTTTCGCCACCGTCGGCGCGATGTCCTGCAATCCGGCCATCGGCGGTCTCGGCAAGGGTCACCTGGTCCGCGAGGTCGACGCCCTCGATGGCCTGATGGGCCGGGTGGCCGATGCCGGCGGCATCCAGTTTCGCATGCTGAACCGGCGCAAGGGTCCGGCGGTCCGGGGGCCACGGGCCCAGGCCGACCGAAAGCTCTATGCCGCCGCCATGCAGGCCGCGATCCAGGAGACCGCCAATCTCAGCGTGATCGAAGGCGAGGCGGATGAGCTGATCGTCAGGGAGGGTCGGGTCGTCGGGATTCGGCTGGGCGAGGGGCGGGAGCTCGGAGCCAGGGCGGTTGTCATCACTACCGGGACCTTTCTGCGCGGACTTATCCATCTCGGCGAGAAGAACTGGCCGGCCGGCCGGGTCGGCGAGGCGCCTGCGATGGGGCTTTCAGCTTCTTTTGTGCGTGCCGGCTTTACGCTGGGCCGTCTGAAGACCGGCACGCCGCCCAGGCTCGACGGCACGACGATCGACTGGTCCGCAGTCGAAATGCAGCCCGGCGACGACCCGCCGGAGCCATTTTCGGTCATGACGGACCGGATTACGACGCCGCAGATCGAGTGCGGGATCACCCGGACCACCCCGGCCACCCACGAGGTGATCCGGGCCAATGTCCATCGCTCGCCGATGTATTCCGGGCAGATCAAGAGCAGCGGTCCGCGTTACTGTCCGTCGATCGAGGACAAGATCGTCCGCTTCGGCGACCGGGAAGGCCACCAGATCTTTCTGGAGCCCGAAGGGCTCGACGACAGCACGGTCTACCCCAACGGCATCTCGACGTCGCTGCCGGAGGAGGTCCAGCTCGCCATCCTCGCGACCATTCCCGGCCTTGAGCAGGTGAAGATGGTCCGGCCGGGCTATGCGATCGAATATGACCACGTCGATCCCCGCGAACTGGACCCGACCTTGCAGACCAGGCGTTTGCCCGGACTATTCCTGGCCGGCCAGATCAATGGCACCACCGGCTACGAGGAGGCTGCGGCCCAGGGCATTGTCGCCGGCCTGAACGCGGCGCTGCTGGCCGGTGGCGGCGATCCCGTCGTCTTCGACCGCGCCGACGGCTATCTCGGCGTGATGATCGACGATCTCGTCACCCGCGGTATTACCGAGCCCTATCGGATGTTCACTTCGCGGGCCGAATACCGCCTCACCTTGCGCGCAGACAATGCCGACCAGCGCCTGACGGACAAGGGAATTGCCCTGGGGTGTGTCGGCTCTGTGCGCTCCGAACGGCACCGAAACAAGATGGCGGCGCTGGAAGCGGCCAAAACGCTGGCGAAATCGCTGTCGATGACCCCGAATGAAGCCGGAAAACACGGCCTGGCGCTCAATCGCGACGGTCACCGGCGCTCGGCCTTCGAACTGCTGGCCTATCCGGATGTGGAATGGACCACGCTGCGCGGCATCTGGCCGGAGCTTTCGGCGATCGATCCCGCGATTGCCGTCCATCTCGAAATCGATGCCAAATACGATGTCTATCTCAAGCGCCAGACCGCCGATGTCGACGCCTTCCGGCGCGACGAGGGCCTGGTCCTGACCGGGATCGATTATGCCGATGTGCCCGGCCTTTCGAACGAGGCGCGCGCAAAACTTCAGGCGGCCCAGCCGCGGACGGTGGGGCAGGCGGGCCGGCTCGATGGTCTGACGCCGGCAGCGTTGGGGATTTTGGCCGCCTATCTGCGCCGGGAAGCCCGTCGGAAGAAGGCGACGGCTTGACATTCTGTTTCACGTGAAACGCTTGTAGGATGGGTGGAGCGCAGCGATACCCATCACTT